>CAYNKU010000108.1:0-7529 GCA_964397865.1 uncultured Pirellulales bacterium
CGCCGAGTTCGAGAATAAGTTCGATATCCTTTTCGTGGTGTTCGTCCGAAAGGGCGGTTGCCGGTCCCTGCCATTCCTGATGCCGGCATACTCCGTACAGGTCATAGTATTTTCCGTTGATGGTCAGCCCTGTTTTGGCGTCAACAGCGTAACTACGCAAACCGATATCCTGCTCGATCATATCAAGGCTGTTGCCGGAGCCGTCTTTGATTTCGACCGTGACTGTATATAAATAAGGGTCGTATTTTGCCTGCCACAGGTGCGGATCGTCTATAATGATTTCTTGAACCACTTCGGTGGTTTCATTAACATCAGCATTTACATTATCTGTTGTCTGCTGAACAATACCGCCCTGATGGTCACGAACCGTGGTATAAACTCTGATTGCGGAAGAAGTGCCGGAACGATTACTGATAAGCGTTTTGATTTCCAACTGGGCACTGTCGACCGAGATTTTTTTCTGGGCGATATAGACGCCGGCCGAAGCAAAATCCAGAGGCGAAATACAAACCTGCCCCGTGGAAAAAAGCGTTACAGGCCGGTATATTCCGCCGAAGAGCGGATATAAATTCGGCCCGGCCGGTGCCACATCGAGCTGAAACGAATTGTCCACCCTCACAGCTATCGTGTTTTCACCGTCAAGCTCGACATAAGACGTAATCTCGAAACAAAAAGCCGAATAGCCGCCTTTATGTGTCCCGACGTATTTACTGTTTATGTAAACATCCGCCACGGTCTGGACGCCCTCGAAGCGGATAAAATATCTTCTTGACTGGTCGGTTTTTTCCAGTTTAATTTTGGTTTGATACCAACCGATACCCTTATAGCACCTTGGCCCAAGCGTCAGAACATCTTCATTGTTCCACGTATGCGGAACCGAAACTTCTGTCATCTGCACCTCATTTAAAGATTGTGGCGGCAGTTCGCCCTTATAAAACCGCCACGTCGAAAGCGACTGGCACTGCCGGTTTTTTAGAAACTGTTGACCAAAGCAGAGGCCCCCGGCCCATAAAGCGATGACCCATATAACCAGCACCAAAGGAGCGGACTCTTTCTTTCGTATGTACATTCGCGCACCTCATAAGAAAAACCGTTTTCGGCTTATTTTAGTGTTTATTTTTTCCCTTACAAATCGTTTTTCCTTTTAATTGCACTATACGGGGGAATTTGGTATTATCTTGGATATAGACAAGGCTTTGTATTCATAACAGCTTATGAAAGAAAGATAAATGAAGAAGTTAGTTTTATTGTCGCTTTGTGTTGTAATTGCGGTGCTTCTAATCCTGCAGGTCAGCAGACGGCTCAGTGATTCGGGTACCGGCAACCGCGCGGATCGTTTTGGCGGTGCGGTCGCGGTTGAGACAAGGCCGATCCGAAAAGGTCTTATCCGGGATATCGGTGTTTTCACCGGTTCGTTCGAGCCTAAATCACAGTTCGTTGTCGCGCCGAAAGTAGCGGGTTGGCTAAAGGAACTGCTCGTCGATGTCGGCGATACCGTCGAGCGCAACCAGATTATAGCTGTTCTCGATGATGAAGAATTTGCCCAGCACCTCGAACAGGCGCGGGCCGAACTTCAGGTAGCCGGGGCCAACGCCGCCAACTGCGCCAGCGATCTGGATATCGCAAGGCGTGAATACGAAAGGGCAAAGGCCCTTCGCGAAAAGCAGATCGCCTCGGCTTCCGAACTTGACGCCTCCGAAGCAGAATTCAACGCCTGTCAGACAAGACACAAAGTTTCGCTTGCCCAGGTAACGCAGAGGGAAGCGGCCCTCAAAGCCGCAGAGGTCAGGCTTTCTTATACACAGGTTCAGGCTTTCTGGGAACAGGGCGATCAACCCCGGGTCGTTGGTGAAAGATTTGTTGATGAAGGGACACTGCTGCAGGCAAACAGCCCGATTGTTTCGATTCTCGAAAACGACCCCCTCCGGGCGGTGGTATATGTAATCGAAAAGGATTACCCGAAGGTAAGAATAGGTCAGCAGGCCGTTTTGACAACAGATGCCTACCCCGACAGGACTTTCCCCGGCAACATCGTCCGCATAGCTCCGCTCTTGAAGGAAAGCAGCCGACAGGCGCGACTGGAAGTCGATGTCCCCAATCCAGATCGTCTTCTCAAACCGGGAATGTTCGTCAGGGCGCGGGTCGAATTCGCCAGGCATGAAAACGCTGCGCTTATACCTCTTACAGCCCTGGTCAAAAGAAACGATACTCAGGGAATCTTTATCGCAGACCCGCAAAGCCTCAAGGCCCGTTTTGTTCCGGTAACAACGGGTATAATAAACGGCGAACTGGCCGAAGTTATCGAGCCGGAAATTTCGGGACTGGTAATCACACTTGGTAATCACCTGATCGAGGACGGCTCGGATATCGTTCTTCCCGAAGACAAATCGCGCCTCGATCAGAAGCGCAGAACCGATCCTGCCGCGGCCGCCGGTGCCGGCAATTCGGGAGATCCCAAATGAGAATCTCGCGTTTGGCGGTCCATCGCCCCATATTTACTATAATGGTAGTGCTCATCGTCATTCTGTTGGGGACGGTTTCACTGCTGCGCCTTCCGATAGACCTGATGCCCGATATTTCATATCCGACCTTGAGCATTACGTGTTCCTACGAAAACGCCGGCCCCGAGGAGATCGAGGAACTCATAACCCGCCCGATAGAGCAGGCCGTAAGTTCCGTACCCGGTGTCGAGGAAATGACGTCGGTCTCGATGGAGGGCCAGGGTACCGTTCGGGTCAGATTTATCTGGGGAACGGACCTCGATGCCGCGGCAAGCGATATACGCGACCGCCTCGACCGGGTTATAAGACGACTGCCCGACGACGCCGAAAGGCCTACGCTTCGAAAATTCGACCTCGCGAATTTCCCGATATTGATTCTCGGAGCCTCCAGCAATCTCGACCCCGTCCAGACGCGTCATATTATAGAGCAGGAGGTGAAGTATCGCCTCGAGCGTGTCCCCGGTGTGGCTGTTGTCAATATTCGGGGCGGACTCGCACGTGAGATACAGATCAAACTCGATCCCGCCAAGATAAACGCACTGGCTATTCCCCTCGATTCGATTATATCCCGCATTCGCCAGGGCAATGTCAACGTTCCCGCCGGCACGATCGAAAAGGGAAATTTCGAAATTACCGTCAGAACCCCCGGTGAGTATACCGACCTCAAACAGCTTCAGGATACCGTAATCGCGGTCAGGCAGGGAGTCCCCATCCAGTTGAGAGAGATCGCTGATGTGGAAGATTCCTGGGAAAAGATCACGAGGATCGTTCGTGTCAACGATGAACCGGGCCTTACGCTTTCGGTTAACAAGCAATCCGGCAAAAATACCGTAGAGGTGGCGCGAGGAGCACTGGCTGAACTCGAGCAGATCAATCGCGATCTGCCGCAGATAAAGATAATACCTATCATCAATACCGCCGACTATATCGAGCGATCCATAACTAATGTCGGTATTTCAGCCGTTTGCGGAGGAATGCTTGCCGTTATCGTGCTATTGCTGTTTCTGCGCAACCTGCGGAGCACGGTAGTTATCGCGACCGCTATTCCGGTTTCGATCATTGCTACTTTCGCGATGTTGTATTTCAGTAATTTCACACTTAATATTATGACTCTCGGCGGGCTGGCGCTCGGAATAGGTATGCTCGTTGACAATTCCATCGTTGTACTTGAAAACATCTTTCGGATTCGCGAATCGGGCAAATTGCTCGAAGATTCTTCCGTCAACGGTGCCGAAGAAGTTACCCCCGCTGTTGTCGCCAGCACACTTACCACGATGGTGGTTTTCCTGCCCCTGATCTTTGTAAAGGGAATGTCGGGGGTGATGTTCAAACAGCTTTCTATTGTAGTGAGTTTTTCCCTTTTGTGTTCACTGGCGGTTGCTATTTCGGTCGTACCGATGCTATCTGCGCATATTCTTCCTTCAAGATCAGCCGACAAAAACCCCGGACAGACTTTTTGGCTCAAAATATTCCGCTCCGGTGAGCGGCTGTTCGTAATCCTCGAGGATAACTACAAAAAGCTGCTGCATTTGGCTTTGGAAAATCGTCTTTTCGTTGTTCTTGTGGCGGTGCTGCTTTTAACCATCAGCCTGATGCTCACCACCTTCGTAGGTGTCGAGTTGATGCCGAGCGCCGATGAAAGCGAGGTCCGAATTTATGCCGAAATGCAGGTCGGCACCAGACTCGATCTTCTTGATGATAAGATCAAACTCGTCGAACAGGTAGTTAAGGAAACTGTTTCTGAAATCAAAAACACTGTTACGACTGTCGGCGGCTCGCGATGGCGAAGCAGAGGTGGACACACAGCCCGGGTCCGCATCGCGCTAAAGCCCCAGTCACAACGACAGCGTTCCAGTGAGCAGATTTCCGATGACCTGCGCGATAGACTTAGCAATATACCCGGAATGATCGCCAGAACACGTGCCGGCCAGGGGCTGTTTATTCTGCGCCTCGGTACTTCCGAAGGTGACAGGGTCGAGGTTGAAATCCGCGGCCACGACCTCGCAATGGCTGACATGCTTGCTGAGCGAGTTAAAGATATTGTGGAATCGGTCGAAGGTATTACCGACGCGAGGATTAGCAGGGAATCAGGCAGCCCCGAGGAACTGATTCTCATAGACCGCTCCAAAGCCGCTGATATGAACCTGACCGTTTCAGGGATAGCAAATGCGCTTCAGACGATTCTCTCGGGCACAAGAGCAGGCTATTATCGCGAGGGCGGTGACGAATTTACCATTCTTGTCAAACTCAGGGACGCCGAGGAAATGGACCTGCGGGATATTCTCGACCTGACCATTACTAATTCTTCAAATGAGCCGATTGTACTTAGAAACGTCGTAACCGTTAACCCCATTAGCGGCCCGGTAATGATCGAGCGAAAAGACCAGGAACGCCTCGTTACCATATCAGCCGATACAAGCGGCCGGGATATGGGCTCTGTTCTCTCGGATATACAAAAGAAACTCCGAGCTATTCCTGTACCGCCCGATTTTACCATCGCGTTCGGCGGCGATTACGAAGAGCAGCAAAAATCTTTCCGCGAGCTGCTTTTCAGTTGTATCCTGGCACTGATCCTGGTTTATATGGTAATGGCCTGCCAGTACGAATCTTTGCGCGACCCGTTTGTAGTTATGTTCTCGGTGCCGCTGGCCGCGATAGGTGTTATCATTATGCTCTTTGTGACCGGCACAACCTTCAACATTCAATCGTTTATAGGCTGCATCATGTTAGAGGGTATTGTTGTCAATAACGCGATCCTTCTCGTCGACCACACCAACCTGCTTCGCCGCAGGGATAAAATGCCGATGCGCCAGGCGATAGAAGAGGCCGGCAGAAGACGCTTGAGACCCATACTTATGACCGCAATGACCACGATCACCGGCCTGATCCCGCTGGCTATTGGTTTTGGTGAAGGTGGTGAGGCCCAGGCACCGATGGCCAGGGCCGTCATAGGCGGACTTTGCAGTTCGACCCTTATTACGCTCATATTCGTACCCGTGGTATATTCGATCTTCGAACGTCTCGGTCCGGGAAAAACTTCGCATGAAAAAAATGATTCGCAGGATAAAAGCTGATAAAGTAATTATGTTAAAAAAAACACCCGTTACTATATTATTTAACACGATATTGATTGTTCAGGCTCTTATGCTGTCCTCATGCGTCTGGCTCGGCCCCGAACCTCGCGCCGAATACAAAGTAGCCGAATCCGAACCGGATTTGCCCCGGACTCCGCAGGAGCCTTTGCCCCGGGAACCTGCGGATACGAGTGATATTTCCATAACTGACGGCCCACTGAAAATAGGTATCCCCGAAGCCATACTTCTTGCTATGGAAAATAATCAGTCCCTTATCGTCGAAAGAATGGCCCCTCAGATAACCCGCACATTCGAGCAGGAGGAACTGTCGGTCTTCGACCCCGTCCTCGGTGCCGAGGTATCCAAGGGAAGAAGCATTACTGAAAGACTCACACGCGCCGTCTCAAGAAATGAACCCTCGACAGTCGATTCGATTACAGGCCTGGTTTCCATCTCTAAGTTATTCCCGACCGGAACCACTCTCGAACTCGGCGCCAGCACAAGGTATACCGATTCATCACTCTACAGCGACACCTTCACCGCCAACCGCCTCGGAGTCACCGTTACTCAGGCCCTGTTGGAAGGTCTGGATGTCCAGGCGAACCTTGCCCGCGTCAATCAGGCCAGGCTCGATACCCTCATATCGCAATATGAACTGCGGGGTTTTACCGAGCTTCTTCTTGCCGAAGTGGAATCGAATTTCTGGGACTATGCCCTCGCCCAGAAGCAGATCGAAATCTATACCAATTCGCTCGCCCTCGCCCAGCAGCAGATGACCGAAATTGAGGAGCGCATAAGATTAGGAGACCTCGCCGAAACCGAACTCGCCGCCGCACAAGCCGAAGTCGCCCTCAGGCGTGAAAATCTCATAAACGCTCGGAGCATCCTCGCAAAGGAACGACTCGAATTGCTGCGCCTGCTGAATCCCTCACCCGATTTTGACTGGGACAGGGAAATAGTTCTCGAATATGAAACCACGCTGCCCGATATCAGGCTCGATGATGTCGAAAAGCATGTGCAGGTTGCTCTAAAGATGCGGCCGGACCTGAATCAGGCGGCTCTCGAAATCCAGCAGGGCGATCTCGAGGTAGTCCGAACCAAAAACGGCCTGCTGCCGAAACTCGATATGTTTATCTCCTACGGCAACACCGGCTACGCCGAAACTTTCAATAGAGCCGTAAGTAAAATCGGAGGCGACAACTACGATGTTAGCTGGGGTATCGTATTCGAACAGCCGTATAAGAATCGAAGCGACCGCGCCGCGTACAGCCGCGCCGTCCTGACCACCCAGCAGTTGACAAGAGCGCTCGAAAACCTGCGCCAGCTCGCACAGGTAGATGTGCGATCGGCTTATATTGAGGTCAACAGCTCGAAAGAGCAGATCGCCGCCACCGCCGCGACACGCAATTTCCAGGAGGAGAAACTCCGCTCCGAAACCGAAAAATTTCGCGTCGGCAAATCCACCGCTCTGCTTGTCGGCCAGGCCCAGCAGGACCTTGTCGCCAGTCAGATCGCCGAAATAGAAGCAGTCGCGAACTATCTAAAGGCACTGGTCGACCTCTACAGACTCGAAGGCTCCCTCCTACACCGCCGCGGCATAACCGTACCCGGCACCGCCGCCGTAAATACCGATATCAAAAATTGATTCTAATCCACCCACGATAATTCGACTGATTATCAACTGGGGAACAGGGATTCGAACCCCGACTAACTGATCCAGGGGTCACTATCAAGGTATCTGTAATATCAAACCCAGTTAATTAGAGCCGATTAGTTACTATTGTCATTCCCGCGACACGAAGCGAAGCGGAGAGCCCGGAACGGAAAGCGGGAATCCATAAGTCTTTTTGTTTGATCTTGCAATCGTGGTATCGGCTCTTTCTTACTGAAATTGTTATTACAGGTTAATATTAGGGCCGGATGTGGCTATTTGGGCCGGATTTTGGTAAAATAG
>CAYNKU010000109.1:0-7457 GCA_964397865.1 uncultured Pirellulales bacterium
GCTTGCTGCTAAGCGAGTACACCGAAAAAACTTAAAACACAACGCAACCGCCTCCGGGGGCGGGATAATGGCTTGACAGCAGCCGGCGGGGGCTTTATCATTTGTGGTTCGTTTGTTTACGGGCTTTATAAGGATTTGCGTAATGTCTGAGAATAAAAAGCTTTATCGCGATACTCTTAATCTGCCGAAGACGTCATTTTCGATGAAGGCGAACCTTGTCCAGCGAGAGCCGCAGCTTCGCAGGCAATGGGCAAAAAGCGATATCTATAATATGATAAGAAAGGCCCGCGCCGGCCGGGATTTATATATCCTTCACGACGGCCCGCCCTACGCCAACGGTGATATTCACATGGGCCACGTAATAAACAAGGTGCTCAAGGATTTTGTCGTCAAGTACAAGACGATGACCGGTTTCGATGCCCCTTACGTGCCGGGCTGGGATTGTCACGGTCTGCCGATCGAGGTCAAGGTGATGGCTGAACTCGGCGATAAGGCCCGCGAGATGAGCAAACCCGAAATCCGCCGAAGCTGTATGAAATACGCCGGCAAGTATATCAAGATACAGACCAGGCAGTTTCGCGAACTCGGTATATTCGGGGATTTCGAGAATCCGTACCTGACTTTCAAACCAACCTATGAAGCCGGTATTCTCGAAGTCTTCGCCGAGATGGTCGGCAAGGGCCTCGTGCATAAACAGCTAAAGCCGATTCACTGGTCGATAGGCTGCCAGACGGCGCTGGCTGAAGCGGAGCTCGAATATAACGATATCACTTCGCCGAGTATTTTCGTGAACTTCTGCGTGACAGAAGAGACTCGCGATCGCCTCGTCGAACTGGGCCTTGTAAAAAGTGAGGCCGCCGATGCCAAAGTCTGCTTTATGATCTGGACGACGACGCCGTGGACGCTTACAGCCAACCTGGCGATAGCGGTGCATCCGGGGCTTGAATATACGAGCCTTAGCTACGAGAAAGACGGCTGCAAATTCGTCTCGATCCTGGCGAAGGATCGCGTCGAGGCTGTCCTGGCGGCCGGCGACCTGAAAGAAGGCTCCTACAGCCTAAGCGATGTCAGCGTAAAAGGCTGTGACCTCGAAGGCCTGCGATATTCGCATCCCTTTATCGAGAAGAACCCGACGGACAAGGATTGTTATATGGTGATTACCTCCGAGCACGTCACCATCGAAGACGGCACGGGCCTGGTGCATACCGCGCCGGGACACGGCGTCGAGGACTATGTCGTAGGGCAGAAGTATGGGCTGGCGATTTATTCACCGGTGGATGACGAGGGGCGATACGATAATACGGTGCCCGATTGGCTGAAAGGAAAGTATGTTCTTGAGATCGATCCGGCCGTCAATAGCTGCCTGCGCGAAAAGGGCCTGCTCTTTGCCGAAGAAGAGATTCTGCACAGCTATCCGCACTGCTGGCGGAGCAAAATGCCGGTGATCTTCCGTTCGACGGAGCAGTGGTTCGTCAGTGTGGATAAAGAGTTTCCGGGAATAGATAAAAGTCTGCGGGATTTGGCGCTGGCCAGTGTGAAGGAAGTTAAATGGATACCGGCCTGGGGCGAAAAACGAATCGCCGGCATGCTCGAATCCCGGCCCGACTGGTGCATCAGCAGGCAGAGGAGCTGGGGTCTGCCGATACCGGTATTTGTCAACTCCAACGGCCGGACCCTGCTTACAAAAGAATCGGTACTGGCGGTCGCCGAGCATATCGGCGAAAAAGGATCGGACTGCTGGTTTACCGATTCGCCGCGAGAGATTCTCGGCAGTGATTTCAAGCTGCCCGAAGGATTCGATTTTGACGACCTTGAAAAGGAAGAGAATATATTCGATGTCTGGTTCGAATCGGGGTGCAGTTGGTACAGCGTCGCCGCCAAAGCGGGCTGGCCCGTGCCGGTGGATATGTATTTAGAAGGTTCCGACCAGCACCGGGGCTGGTTCCAGCTTTCGCTGCTGCCGGCGATCGGGGCGACCGAGAAGCCGCCATTTAAGAGCGTCCTGACCCACGGCTTTACCGTCGACGAGAAAGGAATGAAGCAGTCCAAGTCGCTGGGCAACTACGTCAACGCCCAGGACGAGGTAGCGAAATATGGTTCCGATATTTTAAGGCTCTGGGTCGCGAGTGTGAATTACCAGGAGGATGTTCGCTGTAACGATGAACTGATAGGGCGAACGCAGGACGCGTATCGAAAGATAAGAAATACGCTGCGGTACCTGTTCGGCAATATCGACGATTTCGAACCGGCCAAAGACAGCGTCTCCTATGATAATATGCTCCCTATCGACAAATGGGCGATGCAGCAGCTCCAGAAACTGATCGCCGATGTCACCGAGAACTATGAGAATTTTATCTTTCACCGCGTCTTCTCGATTATCTACAATTTCTGTTCGGTCCAGATGAGCAGTATCTATATGGACGTACTGAAAGACCGCCTCTACTGTAACGGACGAGACAGCTTATCACGCAGGAGTTGTCAGACGGCGATGTATCATATACTCGACGCACTGATCCGTATGCTCGCGCCGATTCTGGCGCATACGGCCGAAGAAGCCTGGGCCGCGATGAAATTCAAATCCGAGGACCTCGAAAGTGTCCACCTTGCCGAGATGCCGAAGGTAGATAGTTCCATCGACTTCCAGGCTGATCAGGGTAAATGGGAAAAGATAATGACCCTGCGCGACGATGTGCTGCGGGTCCTGGAGGGTCTGCGGGCTGAAAAAATTATCGCAAGCAACCAGCAGTCGAGTGTAACTATTTATTGCGGCGATAGTGAACTGGCAGGGATTTTGGAAGACCTCGGAATCGAACAGTTCGCGGCACTTTGTATCGTCAGTGAGGTAAAACTCGAAAAAATCGAGGGCCAAACGCGTATCGAAGCCGCCAGGAGCAGCCATCAGAAATGCCGGAGGTGCTGGAACTACCAGCCCAGTGTCGGCGCCGATAGTGAGTATGATGATTTATGTCAGCGGTGCGCGGGTTTGATTCGCGAGAGTTCTTAACGCCTCGATGATCAGACTAAAGTACCCTTCTGTTTCATCTGCTCACGGATTTTTCCGTAAACCTGCTCGACGGTTATCTCTTTGATATCGTGCCGGGCCTCGGGGCTGTTAAGTGCAAGCCCCCTGTCAAAAGGTTCGACCGCGACGACACTGTCCTTTGTTTTATAGGGGTATATCCGTATAGGATTCGAGCGGCCGTATATCATAGCCAGCGGCACATCGAGGACGCCGGCGATATGACCCGGGCCGGTATCATTAGTCACTACCGCGCGGGCACTTCTCAGCAGGCTTATCAATTCGCTTATACTGGTCCGGCCGGCAAACTCAGCGACCGGGAAATCAGCGGCGGACTTTAGATTTTCAATAATAACTTTTTCACCGGCGGTTCCGACGGCGACAATATCGAAGCCAAAATCCGCGGCCATGCGATCGGCTATGGCGGCAAAATTCTCCGCGGGCCAGCATTTGTAATCATGCGCCGAACCCGGTATCAGTACCGCGTAGTTGTTGGCCTTGATATTATTGGCGGCCAGCAGTTTTTCTACGGACTCATCGGCCCGGCTGCTTTGCGGCAATATGAACTCCGCCGCGGTATCGCTCGCGCCGACGGCCCTGACAATTTTAAGATAATAGTCGACAACGTGTACGCGGTCCGGGCCGGGCGGGATTTTATGATTGTAAAAAATCGGCGCGAATTCCCTGGCGTCCGCCATTCCGAATCGTTTTTTACTGCCGGTGAGCCAGCCGAGAGAAGCTGTGCGGAAAAGACCCTGCAGGTCGATCACCGCGTCGAATTTACTCCGGCGCAGCCGGCGAACAAGAGAAAAGAGACTGCCCATAGCCGCCGGCTTGCACCACGCCCTGCCGAGATACCTGCGGTCGAATTCGATAATACTGTCAAGGTGCGGATGACCTTCGAGCAGGCCCGCGAACTCGGGCCGGACGAGCCAGCTTATTTTCGCGTCCGGAAAATTCCTGCGAAGAGCCGACAAAGCCGGCAACGCCATTACAATATCACCGAGGGCGCTTGGCTTTATTATAAGAATATTCTTTAATTCTTCGGACATAAACGCCTGTCATAAAAAACACAACGAACCAACGCAATAATTATAATACGGCCGGATGTTTTAGGCAATTCGTTTTATCGATCCGGGCTTTTTGTTAGACAGCCGGCGCCGATGGACATATACTGCTTATTATCTATGAACAAGCGAGGAAAATATGTTTACGATTGGCCGCGTCCGATGGTGACAACCGACGCGATCGTTTTCGCTTTTATTGACGGACAGGCGAAAATTCTTTTGATCAAACGAGGCAACGAACCATTCAAAGGCAAATGGGCGCTGCCGGGCGGCTTTATCGGCATGGACGAAGAACTCGAAGATGCCGTCGTCAGGGAACTGGCTGAAGAAACAGGCCTTGAAAATATCGCTTTAGAACAGTTTCACACCTTCGGCAAATGCGGCAGAGACCCGCGGGGCAGGCAGATAACCATCGCATATATGGGTATCGCCGCCAAACCCGGCAAAATCAAAGGCGGCGATGACGCCGCCGAGGCGAAATGGTTCGATATAGAAAAATTGCCCGAAGATTTAGCCTTTGACCACAAAGATGTGATTCGACAGGCAATAAAAAAACTGAAAAGAAAAAAGGCTTACCAACTCGCCAAAAAGAAAAAACGGTAAAGATGCGTCAAACTTCTTTGGGTAATTTTTTTATCTGTTCGTTGAACATTCGAAGCTGAACGTTGATAGCCGAGAGCACCCAGTCGATATAATGAAGCTTATGCGCGGGACGATGGTGGGCCTCGTTCATGAGTCCGTCCTGCACCGTATCTATGAATCTTTTTATCGTCCAGTTGCTAAGCCTGCCGGGATTGGCGGCCCAGGCTTTCAATTCCTCGTACTGCCTTCTTAATTTTGAATTTTGCTTGAGTTGTTCGGCCGTAAGATAATCAGCCGGATTGAACGACATCTGCAGCCCTTTTAGGCACATTATCAGCGGCTCGTAGTTTGCTCTTCGGTCGAGTCGGATAAATTTATACTGCTGTATATGCGCCCTGGTCTGCAGCGGCGGTTTGTTGGCGATATCGTCGTCACCGAGAAACCAGCTTCGCTTACTGGTTCTGGCAAAGACAAGCTCCTCGCCGTATTCGCGCTGCGTGATCTCGTCGCGGGCTACTCTCGAAACAAAAAGGCGGCCCGTATTTTCTTCCTCGAGCCCGCCTCCGAGAACGAGCAGGCACTTGACAAAGTCGAGCGGCAATATCCTCTGATTGCCCACCTGGTGTTTGAGCAGTTGGAACGAAAGATGCAGACTGTGCGGGCTGACATTATAAAAAGTCACTATCGCGTGTATGAGTTGATTGAGCAGCCACGGAGCGGCGGTTGCCGGTCGCGAGAGTTCGCCGGCGATATTGAGTCTGCCGGGCGCCAGTTCCAAAAATCCCCTCCGGCCGGCCATTTCCGGTGAGCCGGAATGGTCGTCGATATATCCGCCGAGTTTCCACGATAATGTGTCGAGTCCGAAGTCACGGAAATATCTGAATCGGTCGAAAGCGATATCGGTTTTTGCCGAGGATGTTTTCGTATCGACGGCCGCCGAGCCGACATTGCTCAATTCGATCTCGGCTCCGAGCGGTATGATACCGGGATTGAAGCTCGAGCGGATTCTGTGCATATAAGCCTCGGCCACGCGCGATTCGAATATGCTGTCGGCCGCACTTACGGCGTATTTTACATAGTCCAGAAGATCGTTCTCTTCGAACGGCATAGTCTCAAGAGCACGGCGAATTATCAAATCTACGTTGTGACGGTTGGCGTTGATCATTTGCAGAGCGATGAGTATACCGATCGAACGCCTGAAATATCTCGGTGAAGTTCGCATGTGTTCGAGTTCGAAGCGGTGGTGTGAGCGGATCTTTTCGTCGAGCTGGTTAAGCAGCGTATGCTTGATGACCAGGGCGAGATAGTTCACAATAAAAGGCCCGGCTTCGGGGTCATCGCGGAGGTGATTTATACTGGGTATCGGCCGGTCGAGCTCGTGCTTTAGATAATAGTCGCTGACGGCGTCGCTGCGGTAATGAGTTATTATCAGGTCACGTTCGGTTGTGCCGAGCAGTTCTCTTCTGGCCCGGCGTTCAAGCTCGGCGTCGGCGGTCTGGTCGCCCGGACGAGTGTGGCTTTTGATAAACTCCTCGATGCGTTTGCGAAGCCACAGCTCGTGGATGAGATTGACCTGGAAACGGTCGCCGAATTTTTGTTTCATAGCGGCATGGCTTGCCAGATAAGCCTGCGTCCGCACCAGCCCCTTGGCGGTATTGACGTGGACGGTCTCTCTGTCGTAGCGTTTGCCCTCGTATTTATCGATCTCAGCCATCGCCTCGGCGGGAATATCGTAAATTACAAACCCGTCGATCCTCGAAGAGGGATTCGCCACCGCGTAGAAGTAGACGTTATCCGGGCTTACCTTTCGATAGCGAGTCAGCATGGCGGGCTCGGCAAGCAGCGTATGCTCATCCTGCTTAGTCCGATCCCGGGTAAAACTGAAACCGCTGACGGATTTCATGATACCCGCGTCGCGAAGCGAACCGTAGACGAACAGATTGTATTTTTCCTTTTCCATATATCGGGATAATAACATTTCCTGCGCGTTTTGCCAGATAATACCATATCACGAATACACTTGCATGGTGTTCTAATTGCGTTTGGTTGGTGTTTCGCTGCGGATTCTGCGGTACAGTTTGAACAGCTCGCCGAAGGCACGCAAAATCACTTTTATGTTCGCGCCTGTCTGTGAGCCGGCGGTTCGCGGATAATGATGGACACCCCTCTGGGTGATACGATAGCCCTTCCTGACGGCGCGGGCAAGAACCTCGGTATCTATCAAAGCCCCTTTGCTCGACAATTCGATATTGTCGAAGATTTCTCTTTTATACAACTTGAAGGCGCAATCGACATCGCGAATCTTCAGCCCGAAGAGCAGAGAGGTCAATCTCGACCAGCCCCAGCCGTTGATTTTGCGTATGAGGTTATCCCTGCGATTGATTCGGTAGCAGCTTACAATATCATATTCTTTTATCAGGTCAATAAGCGGCGGCATCTCGGTGATATCGAACTGACCGTCGCCGTCGGTATAGAAAACAAGCTCTTTGGTCGCAGCGCCGAATCCCGACCGCAGTGCCGCACCGTAACCGAGGTTTCGCTGATGATGAACCACCCGGACCCTGTCATTTTGCCCGGCTATCTCCTCGGCGATTCGCCCTGTCGCGTCTCCGCTGCCGTCATCAACTATTATAATTTCATAATCGACGCCGAGAGCTTCCAGCGTCTCGATCGCCTGCTCGGCGGTTCGCCGAACGTTATCCTGCTCGTTGTAGCAGGGAAAGAACACACTTATTGAAACGACGCCTCGATTTTCATCGCTCGCCATATTTTCAGTTCCGTCAGCCAGT
>CAYNKU010000110.1:0-1500 GCA_964397865.1 uncultured Pirellulales bacterium
AAGGGCTGACGTGAAGTTTCAGGTTTTTAATAAGGGTAAACTGGTCGAGAAGTTCGATCTGCGGGGGGCTTATCTTTTCGGTACCGACGGGATGGCGATCCGCCGGGCGGATATAGGTTTCAAAAAGGGCGTTATCGAATGTAAAAAGCCGAATTTAGAGACGGCGGGGCTTGCGCTTTTGTGGCCGATCGAGGGGTTCGGGCGGGTGCTTCTGCCGACGACGTGTCTGCCTGAGCGTAATAACGCGTACAATCTGAACGTCGAGATCGCGCGCGGCAAGCTGATGCAGATCATTAATAAGCGTGAGGACTGGTCGTTTTTTAACGAGATAGACGGTTCCGGCGGCGGCAGTAAGCAGGCGCAGGAGCATTTTATCAAGGCGGTACAGAATATCGCTGACGCGCCGGCGGCGGCGCAACTGGCGGATGAGGCGCTCAAAAAAGGCGCGATGTTCGCGGAAGAACTTGCTATCAAGCAGGCGCAGTCGCTTTTCGAGACCAGGATAAGAAGCCGGGGTTTCGGCAGAGGCTGTATGGGCTGCGGGGTGGATTTGGAGCAGAT
Organism: uncultured Pirellulales bacterium; assembly: GCA_964397865.1. GTDB lineage: Bacteria > Planctomycetota > Phycisphaerae > Sedimentisphaerales > Anaerobacaceae > CAYNKU01. Next base: position 562 of record CAYNKU010000110.1, read on the forward strand.
CAATAAGGCCGGCTACGCGGACTGTCTGGCGAAGCTGTTCGGGTCGGTGACGATTCCTATAAACTGGGCCAAGATCGAGGCCAGGAAGGGCAGTTACAATTTTGCCGCTATCGACGCGTGTATCGAGGTTTTGAGTAAGAGGAAGCTCGCTCTTTGCGCGGGGCCTGTGCTATGTTTTTCGAAGGAGTATCTGCCGGAATGGCTTTTGCGGGGCAATTTAGGGTTCGAGAAGATCCGTGAGCTGGCGTATCACTTCGTGTCGACGATGGTCAAGCGTTATACGCCTTGGGTTCAGGCGTGGCGGGTTATCAGCGGTTTGAACGTCTTTAATTATTTCGAGTTCACTTTCGAGCAGGTGCTGGAAATGACCCGGGCGGCGAATATGGCGGCGAAGGCGGCTATGGACAAGGGGTTGAAGATAATAGAGATCAGTAATCCCTGGGGCGAATACTATTCGAGTGGGATCAATTCGATACCGCCGATAGTTTATATGGATATGGTGATCCAGAGCGGTATCAATTTCGACGCGTTCGGGCTGAAGCTTCAGTTCGGCAGGGACCAGGACGGTATGCATGTGCGTGATATGATGGAGATCTCGGCGATGCTGGATTCGATCGGGCCGGTTGCCAAGCCTTTGTTCGTAACGGCGGTCGAGGTTCCCAGCGGCGGCGATGGCGGCGGGCAGAGCGGCGAGGTCGCGGGGGTATGGCATAAAAAGTGGGATCAGCAACAGCAGGGCAGGTGGCTGGATGAGTTTTATAAGATAGCGCTTAGTAAGGCTTTTGTGGATAACGTGACATATTCGCATCTTGCCGATACCGATAAAAGTATGATCGCCAACAGCGGTCTGCTGACGGCAAAGTACCAGGCGAAGGAGTCGTTTAAGGTTTTGCAGAAGCTGCGTGAGCGGCTTTTCGGGCGGTAGGGAATAGTGAGTAG
>CAYNKU010000110.1:1600-7428 GCA_964397865.1 uncultured Pirellulales bacterium
AGGTTTTGCAGAAGCTGCGTGAGCGGCTTTTCGGGCGGTAGGGAATAGTGAGTAGTCCTTGGGACTCCGCCGTAAGGCGTCCCTTAGTGGACTGACGGAGATAGTAGAGAGTAGAGAGTAGATCGCAAAGCTTCTCCTGTGGTCTACTTTCAAGAAATGCCGTTAACGCCTGCAATAAAAGGATGTTATAAAAGCCAGAAAAAAATTCACACACGGGAAGGTTGATTTTTATGGCTAATGACGGAGTAAGCCGGCATTTTTATTCGCCGCGTCAGCGGGCTGAGGGGGTCGAATCGTTCGCGTTTATTCTTGCGGTCGGGATTTGCGCGGTTCTTTGCGTTTTTTTTGCGTGTGATACGGTCGGCGGCGAAAAGGCGGCGGGGGCGAAGCTGGAGGATCGGATAAATCCGAATTATGCGGCGGCGGCGAGTATGAGGAGACTGCCGGGGGTGGGGATCGCGCGGGCGCAGGCGATAGTGGATTATCGAGAGGCCGCGGCGGATGAGACGGGGGAGAAAATCGTCTTCAAAGATTGCGATGATATGCAGAAGGTGCACGGTATCGGGCCTAAGACGGCAGAGAATATGAAGCAATGGCTGGAATTCGAATAGCAAAGAGGCAGGAGAGAGATTTGGCAGATTGGGAAATTAATAAATCGCTTGGTTTTTGTCAGGGCACGGGCAGGCAGATCGCTACGGGCGAGGAATATTTTGCGGCGCTGGTGGAAGGGCCTGAAGGTCTGCAAAGGCAGGATTTCTGCCGACAGTACTGGCAGGAGCACAAACCTGAGGTTTATTGCTATTGGAAAACGAGGCTGCCCGACCCGGAGCAGAAGAAGCAAATATTTATCGATGACGAGATGCTGATGGCTTTTTTCGAGCGGCTGGCGCGAGAGACGGATCAGGAGAAGGTGAATTTCCGGTTTGTTCTGGCGCTGGTACTGATGCGAAAGAGGCGTTTGAAGTATGATTCATCGAAGATCGAGGACGGCAGTGAGGTTTGGAATTTGAGACTGGTCGGCGGCAGTGAGATAGTCGAGGTGGTAAATCCTCATCTGGACGAGGAGCAGATCGAGCAGCTCTCATCGCAGATCGGTCAGATACTGCAGGCGGATTTGTAGAGATGGTCTATAACCGGCCGAGGCAATCAGGGGCGTTTTCGGGGGGGCTTGGATTTCTTTTTGTTCTTGGTCTTGTCGCGATGGCTGGCTGCGCGGCGCGGCAGGGGGAATCGGTGCAGGCAATACCGATGGTTGGTGACCCGATACAAGTACTGGCGGCGCGGTCTGAAATGGTGGTGGGGATACGGGCGAACGGGCGGTGTCGGTTGAGGTATTATGACCAGGGCAAGCAACGGAACGAGCATTTTGCGGTGAAGATATGGCTTGATCCGCCGGAGCGTCTTTATCTGCAGGGTGATATTGCTTTCGATCAGCGGGGGCTTGTGGCGGCGTCGAACGCCGATGAGTTCTGGCTGTGGCTTCGGCCTAAAGAGATAAGCAGTTACTGGTGGGGCAGGTGGTCGGTGAATAAAAATTCGGCGGGGCTTATTCTCAGTCCGCGGATATTGCTGGAAGTTTTCGGAGTTATCGAGATACCTTCGGGGGCAGAGGTATCTTTCGCACGGCAGGGGGATATAGATGTGGTGACGGTGCGGGAGGATAGTGGGCGGATGCGGAAGCTGTACCTGGCGGGGCGGCAGCGGGCGGTTTCGAGGATCGAGTATTTCGACAGGGCGGGGGAAGTGACGGCGTTCGCGGAGATGGAGAAATATAAAGAGGCGGCGGAAGGGTTTTCGGTTCCGAGGGTGATAAGGATAGTTAATGTCGCCGGCGGTGAGGAGGATTCGGTTGAGATAAAATTGAGTTCGGTGCGGCCGATGAGCTTCGATCAGAGGCATAAGGAGAATATTTTTACCCGGCCGGAGGCGAAAGGGTTCAAGCGTGTTTATGAGATTGTCGAGGGTGATGTAAGAGAGCGCGGACGGTATTAGCGTACAGCGTGGAGCGGATAGTAGCGGATATGCCTATGGCATCCCTTACGGGAGCGTGGAGCGGGCAGGAGTGTCGGCGGTTATTTTAAAGGGTATTTTTTATGGGCAGGAGTGATCTTAGGGAGAGAATTGGGCGGGGTGTGTTTTTGCTTGATGGTGCGACGGGGACGGAACTGATAGCACACGGTGTGGAAATCGGTAAGTGCAACGATTATCTGAATATCGAGCGGGCGGAGCTTATTTTCGATGTTCAAAGGGCTTATATCGAGGCGGGCAGTGACGCGATTCTCAGCAATACTTTCGGCGCGAATAAATACGCGCTCGGCAGGCACGGTCTTAGTGAGATGGTCAGGCAGTTAAATGCCGCGGGCACCGAGATCGCAAGGCGGGCAGCAGGGGAGGATAATTATGTGCTCGGTGATATGGGACCGACGGGTGATTTTTTAGAACCTTTGGGAATGCTCAAGGCTGATGAATTGAAGGAGGCGTTTTCGGCGCAGGCCGAGGCGCTTGCCGAGGGCGGGGTGGATGGTTTTATAATCGAGACGATGACGGCGGTCGATGAGGCGAAAATAGCGGTCGAGGGGATTAAGGCGGTGAGCGAACTGCCCGTGTTGGTATCGTTTGCGTTCGATAAGGCGGGGGAAGATTTTAAGACTATGATGGGGGTCGGTGTTGAGTCGTTTGTTTCGGAGATCGGTTCGCTGGGAGTTGACGCACTGGGTTTTAATTGCGGCGGACTTGGGCTGGATGATTATGTCGAATTAGCGGCGGTATTTGTTCGGCAGGTGGGGGCTTTAGGACGGCCGACTGCGATCATGGCGGAGCCTAACGCGGGCCGGCCCGAACTTGTTGACGGACAGACGGTTTATAAGGTCGGGCCCGAAGATTTCGCGGCGGCGGTAGAAAAGATACACCGGTTGGGTGTAAATATCCTCGGCGGCTGCTGCGGGACAAGCCCGGCACATATCGCGGCACTGGCAGAGAGGGTGAAATAGCTGTGAGCAAAAAGGGTGTTCGCAGGACAGCTTACAAGACTTTATAGACGTCTTTTCCTTATCTACTTGCGGTTGTAATAAATGAAGCCCAAAGACTTCGGCTTAACTTGGCATTTATTTGTCTTTGATTATCTCGATCAGTTCAACGATGCGAAGCTCCAGCTTATTTATTTTTCGGCTGATGCTGGGTCTTTGTACCATCACCCAAGCAAAAACACTAATAAAGCCCATCCAATGGCTACAACAGATAACGATGGCGGCATACAAAATCTGGGCTCCGGTCTGGTCAGCTTTGAAGAATTTTACAGCACTAAAAATAATGAGTGCCGAAAGAATCGCGTACTGAGTATAAACACAAATCGTAACCCAACGCATTCTCCTGCTGTAGAAATCTCTGAAATAAGAACGCATCGTGACTTCTTTTGACTCATCGTATTCCGGCGGGCTGTCGATTATTTTTTTTATCTGTTCCTTATCCATTTTTCTGACCTCGAAAATTAATTATCAAAATATTTTTCCCATAACTGTTTCAATTCATCTCTTGCCTTAAACAAGCGGGATTTTACAGTGCCCTGTGGGATATTCAGGGCGATACTGATTTCAGAAATACTTAACTGCTCAAAATAATACAGACACAAGACCGCTCTACTATCGTCTTTTAATCTTTGAACTAATTCTTTTACTTGTAAATCGTCATTTTTCCGGTGGCAATCAACCTCAACTGAATCAAGGCTCATATGCCGGTCTTTACTTTTGTTTTTCAGCCAGTCGATCGATTTATTTGTGGCGATCCTGTAAGCCCAGGCCTTGAAACATGCGGGATCGTTTAATTTATTTAATCCTTTTATTATATCGAGCCAGCATTGCTGGGTTATATCCCATGCGGCATGGACGTCGGAAGTCAATCTAAAGACATATTGCCACAGCTTTTTCTGCCATCGACGTACCAGCTTTTCCATCGCTTCTACACTGCCGTTCTGAGCGGCCATAACCAGCAACTGGTTTTCGATTTTTGAAAGATTATCTTTCATCTACTTTCTTAGTCTTGTGAGTTGGCTGATTGGTTCATTTTATTTTGTTTTTTTGATTTGATATTTCCCATTTGATATCTATCCAAACACATTTCCACCCTCTGGTTCGGATATAATATCAAGATTTTTTTAAAGTTGCCACCATCTAAAGTCGCCTTTTTGCTTTGATGTTACCATACAATAGTGAAAAATCGCAGGTTTGTATGGTAACTTGCGGTGTTGAGAATGAAAAAGCCTACGGCATCGGCCCTTTGGGCTATGGCGGGTAGGCAGTGCCGTGGGCTAACAGAAACCCGGCGATAAATCGGCGGGCTAACTAAACAAGGGCGAACACGCAGGTTCGCCCCTACTGCGGGATGCAGGGGGCTATGAACCTTGTAGGGTTTATGCTATGGGTTTTAGTAGTTTTTGGATGTGGTCAATTGAGCGGGTTGTTGCGCCCTGGTTTTGTTTTATTGTTTCTCGGCCTGCGGCGGCTATTTTTTGGGCGTAATCGGGATCGAGCAGGCAGGTTCGCAGCGTTTCCCAAAGCCCGTCGGCATCGTTTACCATAATTGCGCCGCCTTCGTCGAGCAGGTCGTCGACGGTTTGTTTGAAATTGAAGGCGTGGGGGCCGAAGATGGTGCATTTGCCGAGTGCGGCGGCCTCGATCATATCCGAGCCTCCCATTGGGACAAGGCTTCTGCCGACGAAGATTATGGTCGCGAGGGAGTAGAATTTTCTAAGATCGCCCATGGTGTCGCCTAAGATTATCGTTTTGTTGTCGGCAGGGGGGGCTTTCGTGTCGGAATCTTTGAGGTCACTGTATCGGATGAGAGAGAAGCCTTGCTGCTCGATGAGCTGCGCGACGTGGTCGAATCTTTCGGGCTTTCGGGGGACGATAGCGAGTTTGATATCGGCAAAGGAGTTATCCTGAATGAGACGGCGATAGGTGGTGAGGATTATTTCTTCCTCATCGTTTCCGGTGGCGCCGGCGACGATGAGGCGGGTTTTGTTGATATCGAGTTTTTGGGCGAGTTCGTCAGAGCCGGCGACGTTGTCGGTGATTTCGGCGGTATCGTATTTGAGTGAGCCGGTGATGATGATTTTTTCGGGTTGGCAGCCTATCTGTTCGAAGCGGTGGGCGTAGTCGCGGGTCTGGGCGAGAGTTAGGGAGAGTTTGCTGAAGATTTTTTTCGCGACGGGTTTTATTTTTTCGTAGCGGAGGAAGCTTTTTTCACTTATCCGGCCGTTGATAACGATTACGGGGATATTCGATTCGCGGGCGATGTCGATGAAGTTGGGCCAGACTTCGAGCTCGACGAGCAGGCAGGCGGTGGGTTTGATATTGTCGAACGCCCGGCGCATAACCGGTGAGAAATCGAGCGGGAAGTAGAAGACTTTATGGTCGGGGGCAAAAAGCGCGATCGCGCGGTCGTGGCCCGTGTCGGTGGTGGTACTGATGACGATCTCGTAGTCGGGGAATCTTTTTTCGAGCTGGTCGATGACGGTTCTGGCGGCGTTGACTTCGCCGACGCTGACGGCGTGGAGCCAGAGGCATTTTTTTTCGGGGTTGAATCGCTTTATTCGGCCGAATCGCTGCGCCCAGCCTGTGCGGTAGCGGCCCTGTCTGATGGCGCGGTAGATGATGCGGGGACTGATTGCGATGGCGACGAGCAGATAAAGAGAATTAATCACAATTTTCATTAACAATCCCGGCAGTTATTGTTCTTTGAATAATAAAATAAACATTTTACTCAAACTGACCGATTGGTCAGTTTGAAAATGCAAAAATCAAAAATAAAAATGCAAAATTGTGGTATCCCGA
>CAYNKU010000111.1:0-2131 GCA_964397865.1 uncultured Pirellulales bacterium
CCTATGTTATGTATGTATAAACCATCTTCGCTCAATATTCGTGGTCTGACAGACAAGCTATGGTTCTGCGAACACTATACACCGCAGTCAAGCTGAATGTCAACAGCGAACCTGTAACATAACAACAAAGCAAAGATTCTATAAGGCTGGATAAATTGCTGATTAGTACTTTTTTCTGAATCTTGCAGCGGGGATGTTCAGGAGCTTGCGATACTTTGCAACGGTTCGGCGAGCCAGGTTCTCTATTCCTGCCTCAGCAAGTTTCTTGCGTATCTGGTCGTCACTTAAGGGTTTGGTCTTGTCTTCGGCATCGGTAATCTGCTGCAGCTTGGCTCTTATAGCCTCCCAGCTGTGCCCGTTGCCGTTAACATCTTCAGTACCGCCGCTAAAGAATTTCCGCAGAGGCAACAGGCCCCAGGAGCACTGAACGTATTTACCGGCGACAGCTCTGGAGACCGTCGCCAGATGTACACCAACTTCGTCAGCAACTTTCGACATCGGCAGGGGGCGAAGATACAGCTGGCCTTTTTCAAAAAAATCGCTTTGATACTTCACCACGGCCTTTGCTACTTTCAGCAGTGTACTTTTCCGCTGCTCAATGGCATCGATGACCCACCGGGCAGAGCGGATATTGTTCTGCAAAAACTTTTTTGTTTTTTCTCCTGCAGCAGCATCTTTTGCCATTTTTGCATAGTAGCTGCTTATCTTCAGGGTTGGCAGAGTCCAGTCAGCCAGCTGCACAGAATAGCCGCCGCTATCATCCAATGGTTCTACTATTACATCGGCGGTTATGGGGTGATTGCGGTCCTGACCGGCCTGCAGGCCCGGCGATGTATCAAGTTTGCTCATACGCTCTATAGCCTTGTTTATTGATTCTATGCTGCAGCCCATTTTCCTGGCGATATCGGGCAGGTGATTTTCGAGAAGAGCGTCCATATGCTGGGCGATGAGTTTTTCCTCGAAGCTCGTATCGCGGGTAATCTGGGCCATTTGTATGAGCAGACATTCGGCCAGGTTTCTCGCGCCAACTCCAGAGGGTTCGAGTTTCTGGACGAGTTTCAAGGCTTTTTCGAGGTTTTCTAAACTGAACTCGTCGCGGTCCTTTCTACAGAGCTGTTCGAGCCTGACGGAAAGATAGCCCCTGTCGTCTATATAATCGATAACAGCTTCGCCCGCTTTTCTGAGGGCTTTGTCGAGATCGAGCAGTCGCCACTGGTCGCTCAGGTAATCGTGCAGTGACTGAGAGGGGGCGGCGGTATTTTTTATGGCTTCGAATTTCCTGTCGACCTCCTCGACATAAGCGTGACGAAACGAAGGCTCGATCTGGTTCATATAATTTTTGTAGTCGTCGCTGACATTCTCGATCTGTCCGAAGTCTTCGGCTTTAACCGCGGCTGAGTCAATAATCAGTTCGGCTTCGTCCTGATCGCGGGAGGGGAGCTGCTGGGAAAGATCGCTTTCTTCGCTGTCGGACGATTCATCGAGCTCGAGGACGGGGTTGTTGTTTATCTCCTGTTCGATCCTTTCCTGCAGCGCGAGTATGGGAAGCTGGAGGATTTCCATTGATTGGATCATTCGCGGCGCGAGCTTCATCCGCTGCTCCAGCCGCATTTGTCCTGTCATTTCGAGCTTCATAAAAACACCCGCAAAAACTACTTTTAACCGCGCTTTATTATATAATATACCAGATTATTTACTGATTACGGCAATATTTGAGGGTTAATTTAAAAAAAACATAAGAATATCCTACTTTTGGTACATTTTTTGCTCCTGAAAGAATTTTGCCGGGGCGGTGTGTGAAATCCGGGGCTACAGGTCGTTCGATTCGGTCGATATCAATCGATCTGCTGTCTTGCTGTTATCGCATCGGCGAGGATTTTTCCGCTTGCGTATTCGATGGTACTGCCGGCGGGCAGGCCTCTGGCGAGGCGGGTGATCTTGACGCCGAGTGGTCGGAGGAGCGAACTTATATAAAGATTGGTTCCGTCGCCGGCCATATTGGGGTTGGTCGCCATTATAACTTCTCTGACACCGCCGGCGCTGACCCTGGCGACGAGCTGGTCGATGGTCAGGTCGGCCGGTTCGACTCCTTCGAGCGGCGCGATGTGGCCGCCGAGGACGTGATAGACCC
>CAYNKU010000111.1:2141-4181 GCA_964397865.1 uncultured Pirellulales bacterium
TCTTTGGCCTGCTCGACGACACATATCATAGTTTTATCGCGCCGGGGATCGGAGCAGATTTGGCAGAGGTTCTGTTCGGAAATGTTGTAACATACTCGGCAGGTTTTGATCTTGTTTTTGACGTCTTTTATGGCGTCGGCGAGGGTCAGGGCCTCGGCGGGGGTGACTTTTAATATGTGCATCGCCAGTCGCTGGGCGGTTTTGGGGCCTATGCCGGGCAGAGTGCCGAAAGCCTCGATCAGCCTGTTTAGTGTTTCGGTATAGACACTTGTCATAATCAGTACCTGTTTTTCAATTCATACAATATTCAATCCGCCCGGTCGGGCCTGATGTCGGTGACGGTGGCGGAGAACTCGGTTAATATCATCTTAACGGCGGGGTCGTTAAGTATCTCGTTCGGGCTTTCGGCGGGTTCGGGGCGGGCTGGGGAGGTTTGCGTCGGCTGTTGAGGGTCGTCGGCCTGATTGATTTTCAGTTTAATCGTTTTTCCGAAAACGCCGGCCATCAGGGACTCTATCTGTTCGATCCGGCCGTTACTTTCACACATCTGTCTTGAGATCGCGTCAGAGGCGGGGAATGTGAGAGTTAATAGTTGGTTTTCGAAGCTGGTCGGGGCCGCGGAATTGAGGATCGACCTTGTGCCGCTGCCGAGTCTGTCGCTGACGATATCGAGGAACCCGGGCCAGGCGGTTTTTATCGAATCAAGGTTGGTTATCGGTATAGATTCGCTCTGTCGATCATCCGATAAAAGAGCGGGTCGGTCGGCGCCGGTTACCGCGGGCGGTTTAGAATAAGGTGGTTTTTTTTTTATTTCAGATGAGCCTGCGCTACCTTTTCGCGAGAGCAGGTCGTCGAGATTTATGAAATGCTCACTTAGGGCGAATCTCAGCAGCGAAGCTTCGAGCAGAGGTCTTGGGTTTTCGGAGTTTTTGATCGACCAGCGAAGTTTTTCCAGGGCTGTGATATTGTAAACGAGTGCGGCGATATCGAATTTTTCGGCGAGCGAGGCGATTTTTTGCCTTTGACTTGCGGTCAGAATCAAAAGTTCGCTTTCGGGGCCGGCGGTTTTTGCGATCATAAGGTCTCGCATAAAATCGATCATTGCGTCTAAAATTCTCGGCTCGCTCATTCCGGCGACTATCAGATCCTCGGCGGCGTTTAAGGCGGCGGCCGCGTCGCTGTCACCGATGGCGGCGATGAGGTTTGCGATTTTTTCGGTATCGGCTTTTCCGAGGAATTCTTCGAGAAGGCCAGCTTTGAGGGGCTCGGCGCCTATGCTTATAAGCCTGTCGAGCAGGCTAAGGGCGTCGCGCATCGAGCCGTTTGCCATGCCTGCAAGGGGCAGCAGGAGATCATCTTCGTATTTTATCTTTTCCTGTTTGAGGATTTTTTCGAGTTGACCGGCAATTTTGGCCGCGCTTATGTTGCCGAAATCGAATCGCTGGCAGCGTGACTGGATGGTAGGGATGACCTTGTTGGGCTCGGTGGTGGCGAAGATGAATTTGACGTGGGCCGGGGGTTCTTCGAGTATTTTCAGCAGGGCATTGAAGGCGCCGACACTTAGCATGTGGACTTCGTCGATGATGTAAATCTTGAATCTTGCACGCGCAGGTGTGTAGATGGCGTTCTGGCGAAGCTCCCTGACCTGTTCGACGCCGTTGTTGGTGGCGCCGTCGATCTCGAGGACGTCTATATCCTCGCCGGCGTTTACGGCTACGCAGCTTTCGCATTTGCAGCAGGGTTCGGTCGTGGGTGCGTCGCAGGAAAGACAATTCAGGGCCTTTGCGAGGATTCTTGCGGTCGTGGTTTTGCCGACACCGCGGGTACCGGTGAAAAGGTATGCGTGAGCGACCCGGGAGGTTTTAATTGCGTTTTTGAGGGTTTTGGCGATAGCTTCCTGGCCGACGATGTCATCGAAGGTTTGCGATCTGTATTTTCTTGCAAAGACAATATAAGCCATTGTAATCTAATTGATTATCAAATTAAAAAAGGTCGGCCGGGTTTGCCACAGCACAACAGAACGCTCGCTTATGGCTGCTC
>CAYNKU010000111.1:4281-7422 GCA_964397865.1 uncultured Pirellulales bacterium
AAAAAGGTCGGCCGGGTTTGCCACAGCACAACAGAACGCTCGCTTATGGCTGCTCGGTTCCCCGCCTGACCAGATTCACGGGTTCGGCTTGCATGGGACCCGGCCGATAAAGTTTGGCATTACCTTTATGAAACAATCGCAGTATATCAGAGCAAGCGGTAATTTCCACAAAATTTTTTATATTAGCCCGCCGCGGGCGGAACTTTCTGGCTTAACCGGGCATATTAGCTTTTATTGCAAATTTCTATACTATTAAATTGACAATTTCCGCGGTGATAATTAACCTATTCGGCGGCTGTGAGCCGTAGAGAGAAACATTGCAGCAAGGTATTAAGGGGATTGGTAATGAAAGTGAGAATAGAGGATACGTGCACCTCGTGCGGGCTCTGTATAGATACCTGCCCGGAGGTATTCGAGATGGGAGCTGATATGGCTGAAGTGATCGTTGACGAGGTTGCTGTCGAACTGGAGGACCTTGTTCACCAGGCCGCTGACGAATGCCCGGTCAGCGCGATCATCGTGGAATAGGGCCGGTTTAGCCTTCGAGAAAAAGCAGATGTGCATCTAATGACTGCGCTGACTTTCCAGGCCGATAAATCAGCCCTTCATTTTCAGGATGGTTTTTTTCAAGGGGGGGATTTCGTTCTTGAGAATATTCCATATCTTTTCTGTATCGACACCAAGATAGTCATGCACAAGAATATTACGAAAGCCCGCAATTTTGTACCAGTCGATTTCGAGATGTTTTTCTTTTGCTTCGTTGGAGAGGCGCTGTATTGATTCAGCCATTATTTGAAGATTTCGAATGACCGCGTCCTGTTGGAGCGTTGAGGCCATAAAAGCATCTTTTTCCATCCGGGCGGTGTAGGATTCGATCCGCTCGATACATTCAATGATGTGTATCAGATAAAGTTTGTCGTCCTTCATATGGGTCTGGCTTCCGAAAGAACCTTGTCCTTGATATACCAATGCAGTCCGTTAACTGTCACCACGTCAACTTTGCGCTGCAAAAGCTCTTGTAAGTCCATCAGCAGTCCACCGAGGTCAAACAAAGAGCGTTCTGATTCCAGTTCGACGAGGAAATCGATATCGCTGTCGGTATCAGCCGTACCGCGGGCTACCGAACCAAATACCCTCACATTTGATGCTCCGTGTTTGGCTGCTATCGCCAGAATCTTCTCGCGGTTATCGCTAATTATCTCGTTTATTCCCATTGGAAAAATTCTATCCTATGCACCAGCGTATTGCAAGGGTCAAGCCGATATATCCCGGATAAAAACCGATGTTTCGCTGTCAATATAACGGTTATAAAAGACAAAATACTCAATTCGAAAGTTCTTTGCTTCGATTGTGGGCCTGTTTTATGGCTGAAGAGACCAACGGGCCGAAGTTGCCTTGCTCGAATACTTTCAGTGCCGCCTCGGTTGTTCCGCCGGGTGAGGTGACTTTTCGGCGAAGCTCGGCGGGCGATTGGTTTTCCTTGTCGGCTTCGACGGCGAGCATGGCGGCGCCTTTTGCGGTCTGGAGGACGAGGTTTTCGGCGGTATCGGCAGGTAAGCCCAATTCGACGGCGGCATCGATCATTTTTTCGATGAGAAGGAAATAATAGGCCGGCCCGCTGCCGCTGACGGCGGTAACGGTATCGATCAAATCCTCATTTTCAACAACCACCGCGATTCCGACGGAAGAAAAAATCCCCATCGCCTTTTCGAGCATTGGCTTTGCCTTATCGTTAGCGAACAGTGCGCTCGCCCCCTGGCCTATCAATGCGGGGGTATTTGGCATTACGCGGACCATGGGCAGATCGCCGAGGACGGCGGAGATATTTGCAAGGGTCTTGCCGGCCGCGATGGATATTACCAGAGAGCCCGCCTTGACGGAGGATTTTATTTCTTCGAGGACGTCGGGGAAATTCTGGGGTTTGACACTGAGGACGAGGATATCGACCTTAGAAGCCAGGGAGGGGTTTTCTTTTTCCGCTATTATTTGATAGCTTTGTGCGAGGTGGTCGAGTCTTTCCTGGCGCACGTCACTTACCATGACATTTTGGGGTTCGTAGAGTCCCGCACCTAATATACCCTTGATGAGTGCTTCGGCCATATTGCCGCCGCCGATGAAACCGATAGTATCCATGAGTTACTCCTTGTGAAAGTCCGAAACAGGTTTATAATTCCAAAAGTCACTAAAGCGATAAATATAAAACTTTTTGGAGCGGCAAGCAATGCAAAAACAAGTTAGTTATGAAGACGCCATAAAAACCAAGTATCCGGAACAGGTAGTAATCGCCATTGCCAGGGACCAAAACGGCAAAGCCAACCCCGTGACGCTCGGCTGGACGATGATCGCTTCGGGAAAGCCGCCTATGATGGCGATAGCGGTCGCGAGGGGGCATTATTCAGTCGAAGCTATCAACGCAGGCAAGTGCTTTACGGTGGCGTTTCCATCGGCGGAGATGGCAGAGGCGGCTTTATTTTTCGGGTCCAGATCGGGTCTGCAGGTCGATAAATTCGCCGAATTCGACTGCCCCAACCGCCCTGCCGAGAAAATCGACTCGGTGATCCTTACCGACGCGGTCGCTAATTTCGAATGCACTTTGGAATCCCAGGCCGAGGCGGGCGATCATATAATCTTTGTGGGTAAGGTCGTCTGTTCGCACGTTAATACCGAGGACAAGAAAAGACTCTACAGCCTTGCCCCGGGCCATAAACTCGGCGGCGTCGGTTGAAATCCGAAGCAATTTAAAAGAGAAAGGGCATAGTAAAACAGCCCTTTCCCTTGTTATTCAATCGTATCGGCCCTGCGGATTTTATTCAGACGTCGCTTATTAGAGTTTTTTGCCGGTTACTTTATTTGTGCCCCTGTCGGAGACCGCCTCGCCCTGGAGTGCTCCGGCGGCGAGAGTCAGATTATACTGGGTCTTGAACTGCCTGTCGCGAAAACCCATAGTGATCGAGAACGTTACCTTGTCGCCTTCGAGCTTGAGATCGGTAACCGGCGTATCGGCATAGCCCGTCCCTAAAACAGTGCTGAGGTCTTTTTCGACAAGAAGTACGCTCTTTCGTTCACCGCGTTCGGACTGAGTGGTGAGTTCCCACTTGCCAATGATCTCTGTGCCTTGTCTTTTTGCGGTGACTTCTCTTT
>CAYNKU010000112.1:0-2159 GCA_964397865.1 uncultured Pirellulales bacterium
CGGAAAAGCCAAATTCGCCAGACGACAGACACCCTGTATCCGATGCGGCCGATGCATCACCGCCTGTCCCGAAAACCTAAGCCCTACTACCATCGCCCACGCCGTAAAAAATAATGCCTTTGATGTGGCGCAAAAATATTTTATAACCGCCTGCATAGAATGCGGATGTTGCAGCTACGTCTGCCCCGCGAATATCGAAATAACAGGATATATCAAAACAGGAAAAATCTTTCTCGCAAGACAAAAACAAAAAATGCCGGGATAAACCCCCGCTTAAGCTGTCGATTGGAAACTCGATAGATGCTTAAAAATATAAAAGTTTCATGTTCGCCCCATATCAGCGAGAGACTGTCTACGAAAATGGTCATGCTCGATGTCATAATCGCGCTTATACCGGCCCTTGTCGCCGCGGGCTGCCTCTTCAGACTCCGCGCCCTGTTGCTCGTTTCTGTCTGCGTCGCTTCAGCCGTCGCCGCCGAATGGCTCTGCAACATCATACGAAAAAAACCAAATTCCCTCGAAGATTACTCCGCCGTCGTCACCGGAATCATTCTCGCCCTCTCACTGCCGCCGAACGTCCCCTTCTGGGCCGCCGTTATAGGAAGCGTCTTTTCCATCACGATCGGCAAAATGGTCTTCGGCGGACTCGGCTCAAATATCTTCAACCCCGCAATGGTCGGAAGGGCCTTCCTCACCGCCAGCTTCGGCGTCCTTATGACAACCTGGACCGTCCCGGCGACAACAAATCCCGCCATGCCCAACATCGCCCCCGATAACAAAATCGACGCCCTCACCCAGGCAACCCCCCTCGCGTGGAGCAAACAGGCGATAAAAGAAAAATCAAACGCCCCCCAACTCGACCGCCAGATCAAACCCGCCTTCTGGGGCGGCGTCGGAGGATGCCTCGGCGAAACCAGTACATTCGCTCTATTGATCGGAGGCCTCTACCTGCTCATAAGAAAAACAATAACTTTCCACATACCGCTGGCTGTCTTATCCTCCGCCTTCGTCTTCGCCTCCTTTGCCAATATCATAAACCCCGATGCCTACGCCTCCGGGATCTTCCATCTAAACAGCGGCGCTGTTGTTTTCTGCGCATTCTTTATCGCCACCTGTCCCGTAACTTCGCCTTTGACCTCCAAAGGTATGTTCATCTTCGGCGCAGGCGTCGGAGCGATAATAATGCTCATAAGAACCCTCGGCGAATACCCCGAAGGTGTAATGTACGCGGTCCTTCTGATGAACGCCCTCACACCCCTGATCGACAGACTCTGCAAACCGATACCCACAGGAGGCAGGCCCAATGTCTAAAATAAAATACTTCATCGCCCAGAGCTGGCTCCTAATCGTCGCCTCATTTTTCTTCGGCCTGTTGATCGCCGTAACAAACGCCGCCTGGTCGCCAAGGATCGAACAAAATAAGATCGAAAAACTAAACCGCCTCATGACTTCCCTGCTGCCCGCTGCGCAAAGATTCGAACAAACCGCCGAAGTCATTATCAAAACCCCCAAAGGCAAAGAACAATCCGTCAGAATATACAAGGCCCTCTCAGAAGATGCCGCCCCAAAAGGCTGGGCGTTTATCGCCTCAGGCCCCGGCTTCGCCGACAAGATCGAACTCGTAGTCGCCGTCGATACCCCTTTCCAGAAACTCGCCGGCTTCGCCGTACTCACAAGCAACGAAACACCAGGCTTCGGCGACCGAATAAAATTGTCTTATTACAGAAACCAGTTTACCGGCGCACCCGCACAAGCACTCGAAATTGTAAAAACAGGCGACCCCGAAAAAATAGACCCCCAAATCGTCGCCATAACAGGAGCCACCGTATCCAGCGAATCGGTCGTAAAAATAATCAATAGCTCTCTCGACTCGATTAAAGATAAAATGCAGGAAAAGGAACTGATTCCCCGATGACAAACGATTCCAAAATCCCGGCGCCGCTCTATAAAGAGACCCTCCTCGCGGGCCTCTGGCGGGAAAACCCCGTCTTCAGGCTCCTGCTCGGAATGTGCCCGACACTCGCCGTCACCGCCGCCGTAAAACCCGCACTGACCATGGGTCTGTCGGTAATCTTCGTCCTGCTCTGCAGTAATATCGTCGTCAGCCTAATGCGAAACCTGCTAAAACCCCACCTGCGAATCCTCATGTTCACCCTGAC
>CAYNKU010000112.1:2169-7418 GCA_964397865.1 uncultured Pirellulales bacterium
ATCATCGTCAACTGCATCATCATCTGCCGCGCCGAAGCCTGCGCAAGTAAAAACGGCCTCATACTAAGTATTATAGACGCCCTCGGAATGGGCACCGGTTTCACACTTATGCTCTGCGTCCTCGCCGCAATAAGAGAGATGCTCTCGACCGGCGCGATATTCGAAATTAAAATTATGCCCGACTCCTTCGTCCCGTGGGGCGCAATGCAGATGCCGGTAGGGGCCTTCATAACCCTCGGCCTGCTGCTGGCGCTTATAAACCAGGTAAGCAAAAAGAAAACTTAAAACAGAAAAAATTATGGATACGCTCACAACCTTATTGATGGCTTTTATATCGATTGTCCTTGTCAACAATCTCGTCCTGACCAAGTTCCTCGGAATATGTCCCTATCTCGGCGTCTCGGGCCGGATAGATATGGCCTTCGGTATGGGCCTGGCGGTAACCTTCGTCGTCACCCTAAGCGGCACACTAACCTGGCTCATCGACCACCTCATCCTCATCGGCACACCCCTCGAAGTCACCCGCTATGTCTGCTTTATCTTGGTGATCGCCGGTGCCGTCCAGCTCGTCGAGATGTACCTGCGAAAATTCTTCCCGTCCCTCTACCAGAGCTTCGGAATATTCCTGCCCCTGATCACTACCAACTGCGCCATCCTCGGCCTGTGCCTGTTCATCAACCTCTGGGGAATCGACAATCTCCCCGAAGCCGTCGTTCTCAGTTTCGGTGCCGGTATGGGATTCACACTTGCGATTTGCATCATGGCCGGCATCCGCGAAAACCTCATCCTCGCCGACGTCCCCGACTGCCTCAAAGGTGCCCCGATTACACTGATCACCGCCGGAATACTTACTCTCGCCTTCATGGGTTTTGCCGGAATGATAAAATGATTTTAGCCGATTTTTTACAAATACTGCAAAACGCCTTACCCGCCGGGCTGACAATGCTCGGCCTCGGCTCAGCCTTCGCCGTCGTACTGCTCATAGCAAGCGAAAAACTAAAAGTAACCGTTGACCCGAAAATCGAAAAAATCCACCAGGTCCTGCCAAAACTCGATTGCGGCGCCTGCGGTTTCCCGGGCTGCGCCCAATACGCAAAGGCCGTACTCGAAAATCCCCAACTCCTCGGCAAGTGCGCCCCCGGCGGCCCGAAAACCTCCCAGAAAATCGCCTCGATCTTAAACCTCAACATCAGCAAGTCAGGCCCGCCCCAAAGACCCGTCATCCATTGCCGCGCCTGCACCGATGACAAAACAATGCTCGCCGAATACCAAGGCATCCAGACCTGCCTTTCTGCTAACGCCCTCGCTAATGTCCAGGCCTGTAGTTTCGGCTGCCTCGGCTTCGGCGACTGCGTCCGCGCCTGCAAATTCGACGCCCTAAAGATCGTCGACGGCCTGGCAGTGATCGATTACACAAAATGCACAGGCTGCACCGCCTGTTCCAAAGCCTGCCCGAGAAACCTCATCGAAATGGTCCCCTTCAGCACCGAAAACATGATGATCGTCGCCTGCAGCAGCCGCGAAACCGGAAAAGTAACACGCGCGATGTGCAAAGTAGGCTGCATCGCCTGCAACCTCTGCGCAAAGCAAACCGACCTGTTCACCGTCACCGACAACCTCGCCCGAATGAACCTGCGCGAATATAAACCCACCGAACAAACCGAAACCGCTATGACCAAATGCCCCACAGGTGTAATCACCCTAACCGGCAAAAACGCCCCCAAACCCCGCCCACCAAAAAAATAAAGATTAGCCCCTGGACCTGTGCCAGGGGTTTCTTCTTTTCTTTTCAACACCACCCAAGGCCGACGCAGCAATCTCTCTTTTTAGTTAGCCCGGCGATTTATTCGCCGGGTTTGAATCTTAAATTTTGCTCAACGCCGCCAGAAAATCAACCTTACTTATCTATCTTCCCAAAACGCGACCAGTCTTTAGACAGACAATAGAGATAATCCGCTCGACCCTTGATGGTAGCTAATGGAATTGGCCCAACATGTCTACTGTCTTCCGTAAGATTGCGGTTATCTCCGAGAACAAAACAGTGATGCTTAGGAACTGTTGTTTTAGCAAAATCGTGTGATAGTTTATCATGAGGTGGCTCTGCCAAGAAGATTTTATATTTGGCATTACCATTAATCTCATAGAAAACAT
This sequence comes from uncultured Pirellulales bacterium, assembly GCA_964397865.1. Taxonomy (GTDB): domain Bacteria; phylum Planctomycetota; class Phycisphaerae; order Sedimentisphaerales; family Anaerobacaceae; genus CAYNKU01. Next base: position 4,321 of record CAYNKU010000112.1, read on the forward strand.
CACCTTCTAAAGGTTTTCCACCAATTTTAATTCTTATATTATCCAACATTTTCTGAGGAAGCTTTTGTCTTTCAAGTTTTTCATCGTTTATATAAACCTCATTATCCTTGATTTCAATCGTATCGCCGGCAACAGCAACAACCCTTTTAATAAAGTTTTGCTGTCTATTCTTGGGATTAATAAAAACTATCATATCGCCTCTTTTAGGGTCGCTGCTTTTGTAAATGAGTTTGTTGGCCAGAAATCTGTCATTTGGTACTATGGTTGGATAGTTAGCAGCCACCGGCACTCGAAACGCTTCAAAATAGTTGGACCTGACATTAGAGGCTACTTCCGTTGAACCGCCCATGCTTATTAGTATTAACAGTAGATATACATACCATCGGTTATACTCTTTTAGCTCATAGTCCGGCCTCGTGTGTTTTGCGACATAGTAAGAATCAATTATCGCTACCAGCTCTACCACTAAAGAGCCCAACATCGACATTCCGATAATCGCTATTTTTATGGGGGAAAAATTCAGCATTAGTGTTATCAAAATTATAGGCACGAATATGCTGGATAGAAAAGCTAATAATAATCCCTTTACAATTCTTCCGCAATATACGTGGCCAATGCCAGGCATAATCAGTGAAAGTACAATAGCAGTTGAAGGCCTTCTTTTCTTTGTTTTGCCTATTCCTGTAGTCATTTCACTTTCCCTTTATCTAATCAGGTTACTAAAAACATATAAACCGTGAGGGCCATTCTAATGAAACCTGCTATAGCGCCTGCTGTAATCAGTCCGGCTTTGGCCAGTGGACGGGCGGATATTAATTCAAGAAACCGCTGCACATCAAATAAGGGTTTTCTTTTCAGCCGTTCATACTGATATACCCGATTCATAACACCCTCGGCGAAGTTCTCTCCTACCTCAATTCGGCTTCTCTGCTCTTTCCAATTGTTTATGACTTCTTCACTTTTCATAAGTTACCTTCCTCAAAGCTTTTAAGGGCCGACCTTAATTTCTTTTTGGCCCTGTTAATTCTCGATTTTACTGTCCCCATTCTTACACCCTCGATTTGTGCTATCTGCTCGTACGGCAGTTTCTCGAGCTCAGCCAAAACAAAAGCCGTTTTTTGTTTGGCCGGCAGATTTCGCAGTGCCATATCCAACCGATCAAAAAATTCCTGCTGTACCAGGATGTCGGTCGGGCTGGATGTATCCGGTTTTTCCGGCGAGTTGCTCATCGAAGAAGGTCTTTTTTTCTTAACAAAATTAAGACTTTTATTTCTTGCAATTGTAAACAGCCACGTCGAAAAGCTGCTGCGGGCTGGATCATACGAGTTGATTTTCCTGTACGCTGTAAAAAATACATCTTGGGCAATGTCCTCACAAATATGACGGTCGTCTATAAGATTTTTTATCATACTAATCACCGGCTTTTCATATCTTTGCACCAGTAGCCGAAAAGACTCTACATCCCCCTCTAAAACAGCTTTAATAACGCTGATTTCGTCAGTCATTCCTTTTCCCAAAAATGCTCAGACATGGCCTTTTATGAGTTATACAACTGACAACCCCTATAGTTCCACAAAAAACACCTGTCAAACCCCGCCCTCCAAAAAAATAATACCTAACCTCGAGCTTTGCCGAGAGGTCTATTAAAAACCTGCCTGCCCTGAGTACCCTTAAGGGGGAAGTAGCGTCATTGCGAGGACACCTTAGGTGGACGCGGCAATCTTAACCGTTCATATTGTTAGCCGCCTGCACTGTAGGCGGTTTGTTTTTTAAACGCTGTCCAAGGCCAAAGCAATCTTCGGTTTTCCTTTGACGGCAAATATGGGGATAGGTATTATTAGGCAGAGAAAGAAGACTGTGTACGAAAGGGGACCATAAAAAGTTATGTAGTGGTAAATAGGGAGTAGGAGCATATTTTAGGGAAGGAACGTGATATGAAACTGAAAGTATTGTTAATATGTTTAGGCATTGCTGTGGGAGTTGGTCTTTTTGGTATTAGTTTATCTTCCAGTGTTGGTCCTGAACCTATTTCTATCAGAGATTGGGTTCCCCCTGAAATGGCAGAGATGGTGGAGGACGCAAACTCTGTAGCCGTAGCAAAAAGAATAAATATTATCATATTACCTTCTCGCGCAGTTATAGGTGGCGCTATTGGTGGAATTTTCGGCCTTTTTATATCTTTTGCAATTGGAAAACATAAAGTCACAAGTTACAGAAAGGGCGCAAAGGTATCTAAGCAGCGCAAGGATATGGATACTCACAATCTCAAGGCGTTGTTCATATTTCTTGGTATAACCATCATTTTATGGATTGCTTTTTATGTTCTTATTGTGAAATCCATGAGTGAACCTCTGGATTCTATAAAATATAGTGTGGCACGTCAGCTTGCCGGCTTGTTGGCTATTATTTGTTCATGGTTGGCCGTGCGCAAGAAATTTATCTGGAGTAAAAAATGGAGCAGGAGGAAAAATTTACTAATGCTCGGGCCATTCAGTCACAAAAAAATACCTTTTATGAATGATAAACAGCTAAAAGCGTTATGGATCACAATAGTTTTTATGTTTCTTGCACTTTTATTTCCTCCCTGGGTGGTTTACAAGTTTGCTATGGGAAATGTTGGCGGTGGAACACCAACCTTCGCGGGCTTTCACTTCCTTTTATCGTCACAATACTCAATTGTGGGAACAAGTCCATACATATTGACTGAAATTAGCTACAGAATCCTCTGCGCTTGGGAAGTTTTTCTATTAGCAGCATTTGTAACTTTTGTGGTTATTTTTAGAGGAAAAAGACTAAAAGCAAAGCAGTAATCCTATATAAAATCGTTTGGGCATAGGCCGGAATTAGAGTGAGCGGGGGATAACTTTGAGTTGTGCCCAAGATACCTATAGCACTCCAAACGTTTTTCTCAATGTCTAAAGCGCATACAAAAACCTTTAATCAGCCTCGATAAACTCATCTCCCCCGCTTGATTTGGATATCTCAAACTCCGGCCCTCCCGATACCAATATCGCCTCGACCCCCGGCATCTTCTCGATCAACTCAAGACCCTCATCAGCCCCCATCACCGTCACCGCCGTCGCAAGAGCATCGGCCTC
>CAYNKU010000113.1:0-7415 GCA_964397865.1 uncultured Pirellulales bacterium
AAAATTATAGAAAAAAACGGCCCTTCGATGGGGCCGATTCTATGCCGCGTAGATGATTATACCACCCACAATGATCGGAACCGCCGCGATGATACGCAGTACAAGCGTTGACTGCTGCTGGTACCACTCGAGCACGGGTTTGAGCTTTACAGGGCCCATCGCGACTATTATCAGCCCTGAGATCAAAAAGATGACCCCGAAAACGAATATCAGCCAGCTTATACCACATTCGCGGGCACCGACAAAAAACACCACCGCCAAAATCAGTCTAACCAGTGCCGCTATATACAGGCGTTTGCCTTTAGCAAAAAAATCCAGCAGTTTCCTGATGATCACGGGCTGGGACATGTAAACAATGCCTATCAATACGAAGATCAGGCCGATCGCTTTTATGACAGTTTCCATAATCGGTCCCCTTATTAAATAGTCTTTTTCACGATACCAATATTAATCCAGCACTTCTATAATCTCGGTATCCACTTCAACGCTCGCCGCCTGGCCGAGCATATCTATCTGAAGCACCAGGCGTGTCGAGCCTTTTGTAGTCATAACCACGCCCTGAAGATTTGTCAAAGGTCCCGCTGTCACTTTGCATCGCTGCCCCGCTTTGACATACTGAGCGGGCGTTAAGTCGGCGCCGGCCTGCAGCGCTCGTTCGATCTGCAGCAGTTCGCAGAGCAGTTTGTCTTGGTCTTTTACCTCTATCAGGTTCGCTGCCCGGTTGGTCCGAAGCACTTCCACCCGCTGGTTTTCGTTGCCGCAGAAAAACATATACCCGCTGAAAAGCGGCAAAAGCGCCCGAAATTTCCTCCCCCTTCGTCGATGCGTCTTCCATATCATCGGAAGAAAGTAGTTTATTTGTTTGCTTATCAGATCGTGTGCGAGTGCTTTTTCGTTCCTGCTTTTGGTATGCACCACCCACCACTGGCCCTGAAAATCCTGTATCGATGCTTCTTCAGGCCATATAACAGGCGGATTATCACTTGCCTTTAACAATTTTAATACCTCTTTCGGCAAAACTCCGCCGTCTGAAAAACTTCTGCCTTACGCCTTGACGATCTTGCCTCTGCCGCTTCTTACACCCGCGGTCGCGTTACGCGTATCGATTATCAGTTTGGCGTTTTTAACGATCCACTTGTAATCATAACAGCTATGGTCGGTCGAAATCAATACCGCGTCATAACTGCCGAGCATTTTTGCCGACAGTTTCTTACTGATCATCCCCAGGTCGTGCCGACGCTGTTTGTGTGTCTTTGCGATATATGGATCATTATAATCGACTTTAGCGCCTTTTTCACGTAATAATTCGATAAGCTCTATCGACGGCGACTCCCGTACATCGTCGATATCTTTCTTGTATGCCAAACCGAGCACAAGAATTTTCGATCCTTTCAGACTCTTTTTGCGTTCGTTCAGCGCCTCCATAGTCCGGTGGATAACGTAATTCGGCATATCGGTATTGATCTCGCCCGCCAGTTCGATAAACCTCGTCGGCATCCCGTACTGACGCGCCTTCCATGTCAGGTAGAACGGGTCGATAGGTATGCAGTGACCGCCCAGCCCGGGCCCCGGATAAAACGCCTTGAATCCGAAGGGTTTGGTGCTCGCCGCCCTTATCACCTCCCATATATCTATACCCATCCTGTCGAAAACCATCTTCAGTTCGTTCACCATCGCGATATTGATACAGCGGTAAACGTTCTCGAGTATTTTCGCCGCTTCGGCTGCTTCGAGACTCGAAACCGCGACGGTTGTGTCTATGGCGGCATTATAAAGCTCGCAAGCGCGTCCGAGACACTCCTTTGTCAGTCCCCCGACAACTTTGGCGATAGTCTTGGTCGAAAAATCCTTATTACCCGGGTCCTCACGTTCCGGCGAATACGCCAGGTAAAAATCTCTGCCCGCCTTAAGTCCGCTTTTCTCGAGTATCGGCACCACAAGCTCCCGCGTCGTACCCGGATAAGTAGTGCTCTCGAAGACGACCAGTTGTTTCTTCTGCAGATACTTCGCGATCGTTTCACTGCTCTTGATTATGTACTGCATATCAGGTTCGCGGTTTATTGTCAAAGGCGTCGGCACGCAAACCAGTATCGCGTCGACCGTTTTTAACCGGGCCATATTACTCGTGGCTGTAAACAATCCGCTTCGCACGAGTTTCTTCACCTGGCTGTGCGGAATGTGCTTGATAATACTTCGCCCGGCGTTAAGGGTTTTGACTTTTTTCTCATCGATATCGAAACCGACCATCTTCAGCCCGGCCGCGGCGAATTCTCTGACCAGAGGCAGCCCGACGTACCCAAGTCCTAAAACACCGACTTTAACTTTCTTATCCCTGATTCTTTCTTCCCATTTCGTCATGGATTTCACCTTGAGTAATACTCGTGATTATACTATCATATGCTTAACTAAAGGCTTATCGTCAGATATTCACTATCAGCTTTAAATTCAATTTCCCCTCGGTATTCAGCCGGTATAAGTATCGTATCACCTGCCTTGAACGGCTCGGGTCCGGAATCATCGAAAAATGCTCCTTCGCCCCTGATTATCATAAAAACCCGCATTTTCCCGCTCGAAAGGGCGGTTTTACTGCCTCTATCGCCCTTAAATTTGTCGACCTTGAAATATTCGCAATCCGCCAGCCTGCCGGCCGTAGTCACGGAAAAATCGTCACTTGATGCGTCAAAATGTATACTTTCCAGCGCTTGTCCGATGTGAAGCTCTCGGCCCTTGCCCGATCCGTCGACCCTGTCCCAGTCATAGACCCGATAAGTCGTATCCGAAGGCGTCTGTATCTCCGCTATCAGTATCCCCGCACCGATCGAATGAGGCGTCCCCGCCGGCAGATAATGACACTCACCCGCCTTAACTTCCACCTTCGCCAGCAATTCAGCGACGCCGCCTTTCTCTATCGCTTCGGCAAACAGCTTTTTTGTCACCCCTTCTTTAAGCCCCTTATATATCACCGCCCCGGCCGCAGCGTCTATAACATACCAGCACTCTGACTTAGGCTCTCCTTCACCCATCCGCTCACAGGTTTGACGATCGGGATGAACCTGCACACTTAAAATATCCTGACAATCCAGAAACTTTATCAAAAGCGGAAACTGACCCGAAAAATTTTCATCTCCTGTGATTTCTCGCGGATATTTCTTAAGTGCCTCATCGATAGTCTCCCCCGCCAGCTCACCGTTGATTATCACCGACTTATCCTCCGGCAACTCCGCAAGCTCCCAGCTTTCGCCGATTTTTTCACCCGCCGGGATATCCTTACCGAAAACCTCCCGCAGCTTCTGACCGCCCCATATCCGCCGCTTATAAATCGACCGAAATTTCAAAGGATATATCCGCATAAATCTATTTTTTAATACTTAACCGGAAGCTTGTGCTAATTATACTTTCTATTTGTTTGGTTAATCAATTGTTTTATTTCAGGAGTCATTTGGAATTTTTTGTTTTCTTTTTGAGCTTTTTCGCAGACATCGATTAATTTTTTCTGGATGCTGTAATCCGGGTCGTACGGTTTGCCTGTCCCGAGGTTTTCGGGATATTCTTTGGATTGTTCGAGATATTTTATTGCCTTTGAGAGATCGTTTTTCTTCATGGATTCCAAAGCGAGATCGATATTGCATCTTACGAACAAGCCGTGATTTCTCGAGGCACCTTCGAAAGGCAGTATCCGGACGGTTTTTAATATTTCCAGAGCCTTTTCAAAGCGGTTATTGTTGATCAGCGCACGTGCGAATTCAATTTGAAGTACTTCATTGTCCCCGAATGATTCGATAGCCCGCGAAGCGACATCGAGCGACTTGTCAAACATTTTCAAGTCGTTGTATAAGGTGATCAGATGATACCGGATTCTCCAGTCGTTTTTGTCCATCTTAAGGGCAGTCTCGAAATCAGCAATGGTTTTCTGGGCGTTTATGCCTCTGTAGAGAAATCCTCTTGTCAGATAGAAAGTTGGAAAGTCTGTAGGTTCGCATTTGTCGAAGAGTTGCCTTGTTTTGTCGGGTTCGCCTATCCCAAGGTAAATCAGGCCGAGATAGTATTTTGGCTTCCATTGGTTGGGTGCTTTTTCGATAGCCCATTGCAGCACGGCAATAGTTTCCTGACGGAAGGGAAAAACAAGCATCGGAGAGAGAGAATTCGCCTTTTGAAGATACTTGTCACTTTCTTCGGTGGCTTTGTCTTTTAGCAGCCATGCGAGGTAGTAATAAACTGTCGGATAATCCGGTGCGAGTTTTAGCATTTGGACAGCTTCTTTGGCAAGCCCGAGTTTTTTATAGTATAGAGCCATCTCGATATAATTTTCGTGGGGCAGTTCGTTTTGGATCATTGACTTGAAATTATTGAGGTTTTCCTGATTCGGCTCCAGTTGATAAAGTTCAAAGCGAGCAAGGTGGTTTAGCGGATCGAATTTCAGGAGTTGTTTTAAGATTTGCCTGGCTTTTTCGGGTTTGTTTTGCTTTCGGCAGGTTATGGCGCGTATTTGGTGTGCGTTAATGTTGTATTTGTTGTAATCGAGCGAGCGCCCTGAATATTCCAGGGCTGGATCGAGGTTGTTCTCCATAAAATTGATTTCCGCCATCTGGCAATACGCATTTGAGCGGTACTTCATAGAGCGCCCCGCCCAGCCGAAGGCTTCTTTAGCCTCGAGAACCTTGCCGAGTTTGCGTGAGATTACGCCATAAATGTATTTTGCATCGGCATCGTACATCTTGTTTTCGAGAGCCTTTCGGGCGTAAGAGAGGGCCTTTTCATATTCAGCCCGGCGGCAGTACAGTTCAGCCAGTCTGGTTAAGACGGTTGTGTTCAAGGGTTGCTGATCGAGACAGGCAAGGTATTTTTTCAGGGCCTGGTCATAATAACGTCTTTTGTGTAAACGCTCCGCTGAGAGAAACAGACCCTCGAATGTGCTTTCATCGTAGTTTTGGAATTTGAAGGGACAGTTCAGGTCGTTTGCCTGTGGGTCGCTTGTATAATAGAGCTTGTTGTTTAACTTAATCTCAAAGACGCCCTCATCTGCATTAAGCCCGAGTCGCTTTTTGTAAATTTGCATTGGTTTTAATTGCAGGTGTTCGCTGTAGAGCAGATTGCCATCTGACGTTACAACGAGGTCGTCGTCGAGATTTTGCAGCGGGCAGATATTGACAGCCAGAGAATTTTCATTTTTACTGACATTTAAGACAGCGTATGGCGTGGCTTTTGTCATCGGTCCGATTTCTTTATATGGAAACCATATTTCGCTCCAGGAGTCGGCGGTATAGGGCGCGAGGAATTCGTGGTCGTTTTGATTATAAAATCGGCCTGTCTGAGGTTCGCAATATTGGCCGTCGGCATCCGTCAAGAGGTCTTCCCATATACCCCCCTCGCGTGAGAGCGCCCAGAGCCAGACTTTTTTTCCCGGTATGTCGTCGTACAGCGCCCAGTGTCCGAAACCGAATTTTTCGTCATGATAATAGCCGCCGCAGAAGTTTTCGTATTCGCCGAACGTGAAAAAGCTTTTGCTCGCGCCGAATTTGTTGTTTTTGTACCAGGAAATGTTTCGGCCTTTATCGTCAACAGGCCAGGGTATCGGCTCGGCGTCAAAATTGTGCCCGATATGGAAACGCCCCGGCATAATAAATTCCAGGTCGCTGCTGACCTTGTTGGCAGCATTGCTCCAGCAGTAATATGATTGATGCAAAGGTGTTGGGTTATGATAAAGGGCTTTTGTTTCGAAAAACGCTTTGTCATCGGCCACGGTGATTTCAACTGCCCAGCGGGTGCGAGAGGGCAGGTCAATAGTGCCGACGATACAGCTCACCGAACCGTCGGGATTTTTTCTTAACATATAGTCAACCGCCGTGGCCCCCCCCGGCGTATGGCCGACAACTCCGAAGTTGAACTCGATTCCGCCGGAAGTCCAGGGGCCGCGAAGAGCTACTTCACGGAATTTTAAAACGCGGTTTAGATAAATAAATTCTTTATTTGTTGATCTTTCGACAGCACCGTATACTTTCCCGCCGACTTCGGGCAGGACTAAGACCTCTATGTACGGGTTTTCGAGATGGACGATTTTCCAGGTCTTGTCAACCGCGCTGGTGGTGAACTTGTTGAAGAAAAAATATGGATAGATTCTGGAGCCGCCGCCCCACATACCTGAGCGCATCATAATCGGAATAGGGTCGGGTTCTGAGAAGGGGTATGTATTAATTACGGTTTTTTCTTCGTGGATTTTGGCACAATCAGCGGTAGCCTGGATAGCTGAGAGAACAATAAGAGCGGTTATGACGGCGGGCTGTTTTTTCCGCATTTTTGATCTTCCTTTTTGATAAATCTGTGTCAAATGCGCCATTTTTATATGGAAAATCCGGGTTTAATATAAGCCCGAATTGTCTTACTGATTCGTTTCCTCCGGTTTCTCGTTACTGTTTTTATGACACGAGCATGAAGAATCTGCGCACTCACCCACGAACAAAAGCGGAAAAATAATATCACTCACACAGCAGGGCAGCCAGATGGATAAAAACAGCGTCACGAATATTCCCACCCCGGCCGCCAAAGTCATCGAACCCTCCATATTCATAAGCAGATATGACGACGATGCCCATGTGCTCACCAATACATGACCGGCATGTGGAAACTTCGTCCGCGGCAGAAAATAAGCTATAACTATCCCTAAAATTGCCGCCGGTATAACCAGGTACCATTCTTCGATAAAGCCCAGATGAATGCCATGCTTTTCGTATTCACTCGGCGAATGCTCTTGTGTCTGCATCCTTTCGTCAGCGTTGGTCTGATGATGAAGTTCTCCATGCGTCGGAATATCCAACCCAAGGACCCTGACACCGATATGCGGTATTATTATATCACTCACCGTAGCCACACCCACCGAACCGAAAAAACCAACCAGCAGCATTGCAATGAACCACTTTTTCGTAGTGTGCTTTTTGAACATCGACGCCGTCACCATCGCGCTTAAAACAACATGAACCGGGTGAAAAAAAGTGAACAGCCTTAGACTACCGATCTCGCCGATATTCCTGAAGATCAGCATAAATACGATCCCCAGCACAGCCCCCAGAAGAGTGAACGGCGCATGGTCTCTTAATTCCTCGGCTATGTGTCTCACTCGCGACTTAGCTGTCATATCATGTTTCCTCTACCGCTCTGGATCAACTTCTCACTCTAATCTATAATCAATTAAATATCACTGACTTGCAAATACTTTTTTGGGTTTTTCCCCTGTCCCCACAAATATACTCGAAACTGGCATTTGCCCCGCTCTTGTGTTATATTAAGAACATCCAAATTTATTAAGGCATTGGAGATACAAATGAAAGATAAAGTTCGCTGGGGTATCCTCGGCACGGGTAATATTGCCGGCCAATTCGCACAAGGCCTGACGTCCCTGCCCGATGCCGAACTTGTCGCCG
>CAYNKU010000114.1:0-2240 GCA_964397865.1 uncultured Pirellulales bacterium
CAACGGTCGGCTTTTTCACCGGCGCCGTCGAAACAGGCGGACAGTTGACAAAGGATACATACGAAAAAAGCAAAAGACTGATTCAGTCCGAACAAAAGAAACAATAAATTTTGCGATTGATACGGTTGGCGTTTCAGAATCAGGTATCCTGTATTTCGTTTTTTATCCGGTTGAGCAGGTTGATCGCCTCGATGGGCGTGAGGTTGTCGATATCGGTCGAGGCTAATTTTTCCAGAACCGATTTATGCTTCTCGACGAATAAAGAATCTTTGTCGGACTGTTTTGTTTTGTGTTTTCCAAGGTGTCGGCCGGAGGCTTCCTTAACAAAAGTGTTTTCGAGTTCTTCGAGAACCTCGTTGCTTCTTTCGATGATCGATTTCGGCAGGCCCGCTAACTTGGCAACGTGTATACCATAGCTCTTGTCGGTTCCGCCCGGCTGAATCCTGTGCAGAAAGACCACCTCGTCCATCCATTCGCGAACCGCCACGTTAAAGTTCCTCACGTTAGTGAAAAGTTCGGCGAGTTCGGTCAGTTCGTGATAGTGCGTGGCGAATAGCGTTCGGCAGTTGATTTTCGTAACGATATGCTCGGTGATCGCCCACGCCAGCGAGAGGCCGTCATAGGTGCTTGTGCCGCGCCCGACCTCGTCTAAGATCACCAGCGATCGGGCCGTGGCGTTATTGATAATGTTGGCGGTCTCGGTCATCTCGACCATAAATGTCGATTGGCCCCGGATAAGCTCGTCCGACGCCCCGACCCGCGTGAATATCCTGTCCACCAGGCCTATGCGGGCCCGGCCTGCCGGTATGAAGCTGCCCGTCTGCGCCATCAAAACCAGAAGTGCCGACTGTCTTATATACGTGCTCTTGCCGCTCATATTCGGCCCGGTAATAATCATAAAATTACCCTCGCCGGCATTGAGGTCGATATCGTTGGAAACAAACTCCGGCCCGAGTATTTCGGCGAGCACCGGGTGTTTGCCCTCGGTTATAAAAAGCCCGGGCTCGGTGGTCATTTCCGGCCGCTTATAGCCGCGTTTTTTCGCAAGAAAGGCAAAAGCCCCCAGGCAGTCGCACACCGCGATGGTATCAGCTAACTTCTGCAGTCGGCTCACATACCTGGCCGCCTCCCTGCGAAGTTGATCGAATAACTGACACTCCAGTTCCAGCGCCTTCTCACGCGCATCGAGGGCACGGTTCTCGTATTCCTTGAGTTCTTCAGTGATATAACGCTCGGCGTTTTTGAGCGTCTGCTTGCGGACATAGTCAGCCGGCACCTTATCAGCCGATGTATGATTTATTTCGATATAATAGCCGAAGACCTTGTTGTAACCGATCTTCAAGTTCGCTATTCTCGTCCGCTGCGACTGCTGTTTCTGATATTGACTCAGCCACTTCTGGCCCTGCGTGGAGATCGAGCGCAGCTCGTCGAGCCGTTCGTTAAAGCCGGTTCGTATCACGCCGCCGTCGCGCAGATGCGATGGACAATTCGGCTCGATGGCCGATTCGATCAATGCCGCAAGCTCCTCCATCGAGTCGCATTTTTTCGCCAGTCCAAGTGACATATCCGCGGTCAACCCCGCGAGAATTTCCCGCAACACAGGCACCTGCCGCAGCGTCTCCGCCAACGCCAGAAGGTCCTTGCCCGTAGCGCGGAAAGTGCTCAGCCTCGCTGCGATTCGTTCGAGATCGGCGATATTCGTTAGTAATTTGCGAATTTCACCCAGCTTGTTATTTTGATCCGCCAATTCCTCTACCATGTCATGGCGAAGCTCTATCGCCGCGAGGTCATACAGCGGCATACATAACCAGTTCCGCAGCATCCTGCCGCCCATCGCGGTGAGCGTTTCATCGAGGCAGTCAAGCAGCGAACCTCTGGAACTTTCGCCTCGAATGGTCCGGATGATCTCCAGGCTCCTGAGGGTCGCGGCGTCGATCTGCAGAAAATTGCCGCGGTCAACCTTTTTTATCGCCGATATATGGCCGAGAGCTGTCTTCTGCGTCTCGTTGAGGTATTCGATAATCGCTCCCGCAGGCGCGACCGCCGCCTCGCCGTCGGTTACGCCGAAACCCTCCAGTGTCGCCGTGCCGAAATGTTTCAATAGCCTCTGCCGTCCCTGGTGATAATCGAAATACCACGCGGGCCTGGCGGTTATAATTGCGTTGGTCAACTGGCTGATATCTTTCGCGAGCTTCCTCGATTCGGCCTCGAACAGTTCCCCCCGCCTGTCAGCCATCAGG
>CAYNKU010000114.1:2250-4049 GCA_964397865.1 uncultured Pirellulales bacterium
TCTCTATCTTCAGGTTTCGGTATTTCTTTTAATATATCTTTAGCCAGTTTCTTTGATTCAGCTTCGAACAGTTCGCCTCGCCTGTCAGCCATCAGGCATTCCGCAGGCGAAAGACGCAAAAGCTCATCTAACAGCTTTTCTTCGGGAATCTGCTGAATAAAAAAATGACCCGTCGAGATATCGACCCAGCTTATAGCGGCCGAGGAATTCGCGGTCAGGTCAACCGCGCAGAGAAAATTATCCTCCTTGGCGGTCAGCAGCATATCGTCGGTAAGTGTCCCCGGCGTCACGATCCGAACGACATCGCGCTTGACGACGCCTTTGGCGGTTCGCGGGTCTTCCACCTGCTCACAGACCGCGACTTTATAGCCCGCCTGCAGCATTTTTTTCAGGTACCCGTCGACGGCGTGATAAGGAACGCCCGCCAGCGGGATGGGATTATCCGCCTTGCTCCGACTGGTCAGCGTAAGGCCCAGCACCTTCGAGCAGACACGCGCGTCTTCGTAAAAGGTCTCGTAAAAATCGCCCATCCTGAAAAAAAGTATCGCGTCCGGGTACTTTTGCTTGAAGTGATGAAACTGCTTCATCGCGGGCGTTAAATTTTGAGCCTGTGTCGTCATAGCCGCTGATTATACACTCGAATTGGCTTTTAACAACTCCGTTATCAACAAAGCCGCCCGATCGCGATCTTTTACCTCGATGAGCTTTCGCAAAAGCCCTTCCTGACGGGCCGTAAAGGCCGCCGTCGAATTCGGATCGAAGTCAGTCGCCCCGCTTGCCAGCAGGATTTTTTCGCAGAGCCGATCGATATTCGTTCCTAATTTCGCGCTTATTTCAACTGTATCGCCGAGAATCCCGGGCAGCTTTTTGGTATTTAGCTTCGCCGGCAGATCGGATTTGTTTATGACGGCAATAACTTTCTTATCTGCGATTCTTTTAAGTATTTCCTCATCGACCTGCCCTGCGTCCCCACTGCCGTCGAGTACGAAAAGAATAAGATCGCCGCGGTTTATCATTTCCACGGCCTTTTTCTGGGCGGCCTTGTCGACATCGTCGCCCCGGCTTAAAAGTTTCTCATCGACGCCGGCGGTATCGATAAGCTCAATACACAAAGGCTCTATCCGGCAGTTTGCGCTCACCCAGTCGCGCGTCGTGCCGCTGATATCGGCGACGATAGCTTTTTCCCTGCCGCTTAGACAATTCAGCAAAGTGCTTTTACCGGTATTGGCGGGACCCAGCAGAACGGCCGTACAGCCCGAGATGATCAATTTCGCGACCCGGCTGTTTTCGAGGATCGATTCAGCCTCAGCGGCAATCTCGCTGATCGGCTTTTGTTTTATACTGCCGAGCCACTCACCGGCTTTTTGCGAAAGACCTTTATCGATCTGGTTTTCGAGTATTCTGGTTCCTTCGAGAGTTTTAGCTTCGAGCTGGGCGAGCCTTGCTTCGACACCGATAGTATTGACCTTTTCGTCGGCGGTAAGAGTCGCTGTTAAAAGCCGCCGGGGATTTGTAAGTTCCGCGCCGCATCGCGCCAGAAGCTGCATTATCATCTCGACTATTAACGGATTTCCGTGACAGTGAATGGCAAAGCTTTCGCGCGATTCGCATCCGACGACGATCTCGTCGATGGTTTCGTCACCGTCTTTGACCGTGCCCACCGATACATCGCCCGGTTTGAAAAAAGTTTTTTCTTTGCCGGCGGCTGTGAAGATTTTTTTCAGGATCGCCTCCGCCCCCGCCCCGACGATCCGGATAGTCGATATCGCCGCTGTGCCTTTAGCCGTTATTTCCGCTGC
>CAYNKU010000114.1:4149-7411 GCA_964397865.1 uncultured Pirellulales bacterium
CGACGATCCGGATAGTCGATATCGCCGCTGTGCCTTTAGCCGTTATTTCCGCTGCTAGGGTCGCCATAATCGTTAGGAGCCTACTGTGATCTTTCTTCGACAAATTTTCGATATGTCAGGGCGATACCTTTTACGACCAGGTTCGTGACGGCCGAATCTATGAAATCGCAGTCGTCCTTTATGATCGCCGCGGCCGAACCGGTGATAACCGTCTGGGGCCATTTGCCGAGACTCTCGGCGTACCGCCTGATCACTTCCTGGAGCGTCCCCACCGCCGAGTAGTACAGCCCGCACTTTATCGCCTCGGCGGTATTTTTGCCGTAAGGGTTCGCCGGCCTGCTTACCGTTACCTTCGGAAGCTGAGCGGTATGTTCCTTCAGTGCGCCCGCGGCGACCTCGAAACCCGGACAGATCACGCCTCCTAAAAACACCCCGTCATCGTCGACCAGGTCGATAGTGACCGCCGTTCCGAAGTCCGCGATTACCACCGCACCTTCAGCCACGGTATACGCCGCCGCCGCTGCTACTATGCGATCGGTGCCAACTTTCTCGGGCTCGGATACCGCTGTTTTCATCGGCAGCGGAATATCTTTGCCGATAAGATATATCTTTTCACCGAGCTTTTCTTTCGCGATCTTTTTGATTAGCGAGGTCGAGGCGGCGTTCACACTGCTGACGACGATAACGCCGTCGCGTTTTTTCACCTTGGCGGTTTTGGCAAAAGCAATTTTCCCCCACGCCGAGGTCAGGCATTTTTCAAGTTCCGCTTTCGATTTGCAGTAAAAGCTCTTTATGAACTTTTCCTCGCCCTTTAGAAACAAGCCTATATTGATATTCGTATTGCCTATGTCTATCGCGATAATATTCATAATTCGTTCTCCGCGCCGGTTTTTACCCGTTGAATATTTTCCCAGAGCTTCTCGCAAAGTTTCCTCGTACCCTTGCCCGTGACAGCCGAGATAGGTATGACTTTTTTGTTCAGTTTCTTTTCGAGCTCTCGAACTTTTTCACCGTCGGCGTCGAGATCGATCTTGTTGGCGACGACAAATTCGCTTTTTTGGGCGAGTACCTGGCTGTACTGACTGAGTTCGCTTTTTATCCTGGCGTAATTTTCCGCCGGGTCGCTGCCGTCGGGCGGCATTACATCGAGGATATGAACGATGATACGCGTTCTTTCGATGTGCCTTAGAAACTCAAAGCCCAGGCCGGTTCCGTCGTGGGCGCCCTCGATGAGTCCGGGGATATCAGCCATTACGAATCGACGAAAGTCCGTCAGCTCCACGATCCCTAAAACCGGCTCGAGCGTCGTGAAGGGATAGTCCGCTATTTTGGGCCTCGCCGCCGAGCACCTTGAAACCAGCGTGCTCTTTCCCGCATTCGGCATCCCGACCAGCCCCACGTCGGCGATCAGTTTCAGTTCGAGTCTTAAATTTCTCTGCTGACCTTCTTTGCCCGCCTGGGTATAGCGGGGCGTCTGGTTCGTGGAAGTGGCGAAGGCCTTATTGCCCTTGCCGCCTCTGCCGCCTTTGCAGACGCAGACCTTCATCCCGACTTTGTCCATATCCTTTAGCATAAGTTCCAGTTCGGTATCGTAGATAAGCGTCCCCGGCGGGACGTCGATTATCAGGTCTTCCCCGTCGGCGCCGGTTTTGTTCGAGCCTTCGCCGTCCCTGCCGTTTTGCGCTGTCCAGTCATGTTTGCCGACGAAGTCGGTGAGGGTATCGAGGTTCTCGACGGTGCAAAAGTAAACGCTGCCCCCTTTGCCGCCGTCACCGCCGTCGGGCCCGCCCTTTGCGACGTATTTTTCCCGCCGAAAACTCAAACACCCGTTACCGCCCTTGCCCGCGGCAACACGAATTTTTGCCTCATCGATAAACATAGCACTGCAACGCTACTTAGATTGGTTTGACAACGACAACTCTTTGTTCTATAAAAAGTTATGCCAGCTATACCGAAATTCGAAGCACGAAATCCGAAATAATATCGAATGTTCAAAATCCAAATTTTCAAAAAAAGTGTCTGATCAGCTTCCGTCGTTGTTTTAGATTTTGGTCATTTGAATTTCGTATTTGTTTCGAATTTTGGTATTCGGATTTCGTATTTTAAGCTTTAAGCCATTTTACATAAAAAAAGGATGGCTTCAAACCATCCTTTTTAAATAGCGGAACTGTTTTTCAAACGGTCAGTCCACGTGAACCTTTCTTCCCTGGAAGCGGACTTTGCCTTCAGCGGTCGCGAATAAGGTATAGTCCTTGCCCATGGCGACGTTAACGCCGGGGAAAAATTTCGTTCCGCACTGCCGCACCAGTATCGCGCCGGCCTTGGCGAGCTGGCCGGCGTAGAGCTTAACGCCCCTGTACTGCGCGTTACTGTCTCTGCCGTTTCGTGTCGAACCTTGTCCTTTTTTATGTGCCATTATTCTGCCTCAATTCTAAATCTCTCTTTACCAGAACTATTATAATAACGGCAAAATCCGATCTTGTCCAGAAAAATTTTCGCCCCTTTTGACCAAAAAACCGCTTTTTAAAGGCTGTCAGTACTCCCTTTGCCCCCTTTTGCCCGGGGTCGCCGGATTTTACAAAGGCGGCGCCAGGACTATGGCCTTCATCGTACCCAAAGTGGTTACCCCCAGCGTCGCGAACTTTATCCTGCCCTCCGGGTCGACGAAAAACGCGCTGGGAAAACCGGTTATCTGATTATAAGGCGCCGGCAGCTTCGACGCATCGACCGCGATTATCGTATAGTTCATTCGCGGGTTCGCCTCGACAAAGGCTTTTACCACCGCGGGCTCCTCGACCGATATACCCATTATCACCAGTTTCTCAGGGCCCATGATCTTCTGCAGCGCGATAAGGTGCGGTATCTCTTGCTTGCAAGGCCCGCACCACGTGCCCCACATGACCAGCATGACATTTTTGCCGCGGTAGTCGCTGAGCGTATGACTTTTGCCGGTAATATCGGTCATCGTAAAGTCGGTCGCCTTCTTGCCGAACAGCGATACAAAAGCAGGCTCCCATGTCCTCGCTGTCATGGCAATCTCTGCAAGCGTGAGCACATTTTTTGTGGATGGGACGGCTGTTTCGGTCTCCG
The DNA here is from genome assembly GCA_964397865.1 of uncultured Pirellulales bacterium. Taxonomy (GTDB): domain Bacteria; phylum Planctomycetota; class Phycisphaerae; order Sedimentisphaerales; family Anaerobacaceae; genus CAYNKU01. The sequence goes on from CAYNKU010000114.1 coordinate 7,240, forward strand.
CCGCCGGTGCGGCTTTGGCATCTGACTTGACCTTCGCCTCCACCTCAGCCACGAGGGCTTCGCTAATCGGCGGATATTCAGCGATCTCGGCCGAACCGTATTCACTCGGCCGATTCTTCAGCATAAGTATGATCGCGACCAGAATAAACCCGCCGACAACGATCAAGACGAC
>CAYNKU010000115.1:0-7401 GCA_964397865.1 uncultured Pirellulales bacterium
CGTCTTAAAGTACCTATCGGAAAGTCTGAAACATCTGCCTCTCGATTCTCGTACATATATCCTACACAACCCAACATCCAATCTCTGACACTTCGCGGTGTATCGTTTGCTTTTGTGCCGTACCCGCATAAATAAGTGATAGTGATTGGATTAGTTGTGCTTAACGTACTCCCAGGCCATGTCGCACCGTATGCTAATACAAGCCTTCCCGGTGTTGTGTCGGTGTCTATATTGTAATCACTCGCTGACATTGAATTTGTCGAACCAGAACAACTCTTATAGGTAAATGCCAACGCCACGCTTGCGGAAGAAATTAACGGTGGATAAGGTAACTCAATAAAATTCTCATTGGGAAACTCATCAAGATAATACTTCCATTTTTGATGTATAAATTTCCTGCCTGTGTAACCCTCTGCAAATTCACGGGCAGTTTGAACATAATTTTCCAGAAGGAAGTCTTCCTCGTCTAAGTTTCTGTCTATCCTTAGATGATCCTTAACCTCTGTTATACTTACAGGTTCAATAGCCGCGGCTGTTGATAATGTCGTTCTTAAATAATTAATCATACTCCCTCCGGGTCTGCCTTTACCTTGAGTGGGATATAATCCCAAACAATACCGCTTGCATGTGTAGCATCATACACAATAACCGGGGCGTTATATATTCCCGTGCTGATAGACTGACTGCCAAGGGTTAATCGAATTTCGCCTGTGGAATACGATGATCCTGCCCATGTAATCACACCACTTGATGCAGACGAGTTTTCAATTTTCTTAGTGCCAATCGTGATATTGATCTTAGTAGCACCGCTCAAAGAATACGCTGAACTTGAAGCCTTTAACTGAAGATCAATGGTATTGTCATGCCCTAAATATACAACTTCTGTATCCATGTCTTACCTCATATTGTTACGCCTATCTCGATCTTAAAATTTTCTATAGGAGATGGAGGCATATAATCAACACCCCCACCTGTAAAATTTAATACATTGGACTCTGTAGACTCATTGCCGTAAATATCAAAAGCAGTTCCGTATATTGTATGGTCGCCATCTCCAATTTGCCCGCTTGTCCAGTTACAGCAAGAAGGATCATTCGGTGGGCAAACAATTTCTTTTACCTGAACATTATCAATATAAATCCGATACCCCATTAGATCGGGTTCCGTGTTTGGATCCCATTCTACACTTACAATTGTTCCTGCTATTACCGGAAATGCAATTAAACAAAATATTAGAGTGTATATATATTTCATGCCAACTCCTTATGCGTTGTTAAGTAAGTCCTCAAATCTTCCCCACGGGTGAACTTCATAGGTTCTTTTTTTTCCGCGCTTCGGGCCTGTGAAATTTCTATCATGCCTGATATCTAAATTAGGAAGTATGGTTTTAAAAGTTTCATACTTTTCCTTATCCAATTGATGTTTTAAGTATTTCTTTAGGTAAACAGGTCTTCCACTCTTTGCCCACCTTCGTCCTTGTTCTATTCGCAGTTTTGATAAACCGGGTTCGCCGGCAAATTCTATTTCCCTAATTAATTTTCTATCCTTATCAAGCAGATTAAGTCTTTCGTTCAATGTATCAATAAGTAGTTCCCGGTTACATATCATTTGAGATAATGCTAATCTTTGCCTCCAATATCTTGAATACATCCCCTTTAACTCTGGGTAGTTTTTTTCTGCATACTGAACTAAGTAGTGATTCTCATTATAATAAAACGTATCATCAAGTGGCGGTATAAAAGAATAATGTTCGTCTGTGTAAACACAGTCATGCTCTGCCATTGCAACATATTTTGTATCGGCATTCTCCGCACCGATTAACAACTGTTTATATAACAATAACCAAGATGGTTTCTCTACGCCGATGCATATATTTTTTCCCAAGTTTACCGGCTTGTGTGACACACTTACTATGGGTCGTCCATTAGCCGCCTTTATTAACAATCTTTGACATTTCGTAAAGAGTGGTTCAGGTAATTTATTCTCAGTATAGTATATGATTGTTGTGTCCATATTATTTGATATATTTACCAAACTTATCTAAATTGTCTAATACATACTGTGGGAGATAATTTAAATCTTCAACGAATTCAAAATTTATTGCTCTCCTTCCTTTTCTCATAACAAGGTCTAAACCCTGTTCTTTGCATTTCTCAATATGCTCCGGTGTATTAAACGGTGGTTTGTTGTATTCATTGGCATGTCCCCATGCTTCTATTTTCTTCTGCACATCACCAAGGAAACTAAAATGCCAACCTGAATTCCAAAGAACCTGATCTGTTTTGTCGTTCTGTTTTGCGTTATATTCAAACCACCCGTCAGGTCTTAATAATCTCGAATTTTTCCACACTCTTTTTGTTGGTAATTCCCTACAATTTAGATAATAGTAGAACAGAGACATTCTCAATCTTATAGATTTCCAACTTTTATCTTTGATTGCTTCTTTTACAACAGACGCTTTTGGGATTTCATCACAATCACCCTGAATTATAATATCACCGGCTTTAAAGATAGTATCAAAAGCAGAATCAAGGTTAAATTGCTTCTGATGCTTTTCAAATACAGTCGGATGATACTTACCTGACGGTCTATATACAGTATGAATTATGTTAAATCCCTTAAATCGTTTCTTGTTATCTTTAAAATAAAGAGGTTTTTCAATTCCTGTAAATGTGTACGGGGACTCCGTTAACACAAACACATCAACCACATCTTTTAGTTCATTTAGCCTGATCTCTAAAAGATCAAGTTCATCAAAGAATGGGAAACAATCTATTATCATTTTTTTATACACCACCAATCTTGGTTTCCACCAAGTTGAAGATCTTCATCCTTATCAGCAAAGAACTCATTTACAGCCCTTCTAAGTCCTCTATGCCTTCGATATCTATTATAATCATGTCCAGCAAACAACCCACCACTTTTTACTTTCGGATAATACAGATCCATATCCGTTCTGACTACTGGATAAGTATGATCGCCATCAATATATGAAAAATCAAGTTCTGGGACTTTAAAGATCGCGTTCCACGAATAATCTTTAATCCAAACGATTTTATCATCAAACTCTTTGAGATACTTTTTGGCTATACTTTCTACAACCTCTCCATTTAGATGCCCTCTAATGCCAGTGTGACGTGGATAAGGATCAATCAAATACAGGGTCTTTATATCGAATCTTTCAAGTATGCTTTTGGCATTTACACCATATTGAACACCAATTTCTGCACCGATTAGATTCTTTTTGCCATCTAAATTATTTAAAGAGACTCTGTTCAATCTCCTTTTCATTCTATTTAATTTTCTAAGATTCATAACATGTAACCATATCCAAACCTTTCAAAATCTTCTTGATAGAATTTAGCTATGTTATCAGTAGACTCGGCATTATAATGCTTGCTATAATGCATATGTTTCGTTGTATTCATCTTAATAAGTTCGCCATCAACTCCTATTATTTCTTTAACTTTCTCAAAATCTTCTTTAAGATTCTCAAACCTCCCTATGAAGTCAAATTCTATACCATCTGTATAAGACTTTTGAGTCGTAAACATTCTTCCATAATCCCCAAGAGTCCTTGTGAAATCAATAAAACTGATCTTTGGCGAAAACTTATCTGGATGCTTATCTATTACATAAAAATAATGCGATACTGCTCTATCATAAGGGTTTCTGCAAAAACAAAATTTAAAAGCCGACTCATAGAACTCCTTCGATATTGCACCATTCCTTAATCTTTTTCTTACATCCAAGTGTCCAAAGGAATGATGACCACTATTTTTAAAGCGTTTTTTAAATCTTCCAGGGAACCTCGTTCTCATAAGTTTTAAACTCTTTTCTATTGAACTGCCGGCTGTTTTGGGAATATGTATAAACATTACATTCTTCATTTCAATTCTTTAACAACCATCCACCCATGCACACACCAACAACAAACTTCTCACACCGACTTGACTGCTTATATCCGTCATAGTTTTTCAAAAACCAATCTCTTGCCTCTCCTGGGCCATACAATCCGCGGTCAATAAAGCAATCTTCAATAACAAGATAACATCCGGGAGAAACAATATGACGATACTTATGCAATTCCCATTTTACATGCTTTCTGCCATGATTGCCATCTATTACAAGCATGGTTTTTTTGCCCGATGTCATTTCCACAACTTGCCTAACGACATCATCATCCAAAGAATTACCTATAATATATTCAATTCTACTATCTTTGTTTTTTACCTGGTCTTTAATATCAATCGTTATTACTTTTCCATTGCCAATCAGATCAAGCATGTCCTGAAAGTATAAGGCAGATCCTCCATATTTTGTCCCAATTTCAATAATAACTTCAGGTTTTGTTTCTTGAATAACCTCCGAATAATTAATTAAATCATTAGGCATTTTAAGGATCGGAATACCCTTCCATTCAATAAGATTCTTTTCACGATGAATATGCTGATAAAATTTAGCATAAGCATTAATCCGTTCCTGACCTTCTCCCTTATTCCAAGGTAACGGAATATCATACCGACCTTCCCATGTTGGAGGGTTGAATTTTTTAACAAACCATTCCATTGTTCGTTTTTGTTTGGGCCATTTATCGTTCAGCCACAAGTCCTCCGAATAATCCCTTGCCTTGTCTATAGCCCTTTGTGCTATATGATAAGGAAACCCACTGTTATGTCCTACTGGTACACCACCACCCCGGAAGAAATGAGCAAACCATGTGTTCTTATTGGTTACAAGCCTTCCACCAGACAACCATGCCTTGCAAGATACCTCTACCCCCTGTTGTCCCCATTGCCCGTGCCCTTCGTCACATCCTCCTAATTCCCAAAATCTATCGGTGTGCATGAAGAACGCCGGTCCCATACAGCACATTGTATCATCAACGGGTTTATTCTTTCCTTTATCGTGAAGTTCTTTTCGTACCGGACCGGGATAATATAACGCTCTCATCCTGCCATCTTTCCAACCAATGAACATATAACAGTTCAGCTTTCCTTTTCTGATTGAAAAATCCCAATCATTAAAATATTTCGGCTGCCATGTTGCGACATCAAGGTTAAACATTGCGGGAATCATGGTCATGTCATATTCACAATCCCGTATAAGTATCCTGTCAAATCCTTTCCCAACAGCACAATGAGCATCGAGTTTCATCATATAATTGCCAGTTGATTTTAATACCCCCTCATTAATTGAATGTCTTTGACCTTCTGATTCTTCATGCTTAATATAAATTACTTTTTTACTGTCTATTCTTGAACTTGGTTCCCAACCATCCAATATGACAATAACTTCAATATCCCCTTCTGCGTTTTCCAGTACGTTTAGAATGGTTTTGTTAAGATATAATTCCTCATTTCGAGAAGGTATTATGACAGATAATTTATCCATTACAGTGCGTGTATAGACCTCGTTTGAGTTAATGAGACTATGCTTCTCACGGTAGTAAGCGAAACTATGCTTCTCACGGTAGTAAGCGAAACAATAATAGTTGTATCAATAGGTTCTGCCAATGCGCTTGGACTACCCGAAGGGCTGGCAGAAGGCGTAGCAGACGGACTGCCTGATGGTGAACCAGATGGTGTTCCTTCAGATGGACTACCAGAGGGTGTTGCTGATGGTGATCCTGATGGCGTACCTTCTGATGGTGAAGCAGAGGGGCTACCTGACGGACTCCCGGAGGGCGTACCCTCACTTGGACTACCAGATGGCGTAGCTGAAGGACTTCCTGAAGGTGTCCCCTCTGAAGGACTGCCCGAAGGCGTACCCTCAGAAGGACTGCCTGATGGTGTCCCTTCCGATGGTGTTGCTGATGGCGTACCCTCACTCGGACTACCTGACGGAGTTCCTTCGGATGGTGACCCTGACGGACTGCCAGATGGGGTTCCCTCGGATGGCGTGGCAGATGGAGAACCACTCGGACTTCCCGAGGGCGTACCCTCACTTGGTGAACCACTTGGTGATCCAGATGGCGATCCAGAAGGTGTTCCTTCAGATGGCGTTGCTGAAGGTGATCCTGAAGGTGTACCCTCCGATGGGGTTGCGGATGGCGAACCAGAAGGTGTAGCCGATGGAGTGCCTTCAGACGGACTACCGGACGGAGTTCCCTCGGATGGAGTCCCTTCGGACGGACTTCCTGATGGCCCACCCGAAGGTGTTCCCTCACTTGGACTACCAGATGGGGTTCCCTCACTTGGTGTGCCTTCTGACGGTGTGCCTTCGGATGGTGTGCCTTCGGATGGAGTCCCTTCCGATGGTGTTGCTGAAGGGCTACCTGATGGAGTGCCTTCGCTCGGTGTTGCCGAGGGACTCCCAGAAGGACTACCAGAGGGCGTACCCTCAGAAGGCGTAGCTGATGGACTATCTGAAGGTGTGCCTTCGGATGGCGTTCCTTCGGAAGGCGTTCCTTCTGAAGGTGATGAAGATGGTGTACCCTCACTTGGTGAACCACTTGGTGTTCCTTCAGATGGCGTAACTGATGGAGTGCCTTCGCTCGGAGTTGCTGATGGCGTAGCACTTGGACTTCCCGATGGACTTCCGCTTGGGGTTCCTTCGCTTGGAGTCGCTGATGGTGAACCGGAAGGAGATCCAGATGGGGTCCCTTCGCTCGGTGTTGCCGAGGGACTCCCAGATGGTGAGCCAGAAGGGGTCCCTTCGCTGGGGGTAGCGGACGGACTACCAGATGGAGAACCACTTGGAGTTCCTTCAGATGGTGTTGCGGATGGAGAACCGCTGGGACTTCCTGAAGGTGTACCTTCACTTGGCGTTGCGGATGGAGAACCTGAAGGACTTCCGCTTGGAGTTCCCTCAGATGGTGTTCCCTCGGATGGCGTTCCTTCGCTTGGTGTTGCAGAGGGCGAACCCGAAGGCGTTCCCTCGCTCGGAGTAGCTGATGGGGTTCCTTCGGAAGGTGTTGCCGAAGGAGAACCCGATGGTGACCCTGAAGGAGTCCCTTCAGAAGGGGTCGCTGATGGTGAACCGCTTGGACTGCCAGAGGGTGTAGCGGATGGACTATCAGAAGGAGATCCTGATGGACTGCCAGATGGTGTAGCAGAAGGTGTGGATGATGGGGTCGAACTGGGTGTAGAGCTTGGTGTACTTGAAGGGGTGCTGCTCGGTGTGTTACTGCCTGCTGCCACAATCTCACTCGCCCCGATATACCAAGTGTCTCTTGTTTGTCCTTGGATATCATCCGTGAATGTGCCTGAAAGATCATCGCCGTCTGAGAGATAAACTCCCTGATCATACTGCCAAATCGTATCTTCCCGAAACATCTGGTATGGGTCTGCGTAGAGGGATGCGATTTCTGAGGGGGTTAGGGCACGGTTATAAATGTAAATGTAATATATACTTCCTAAAGGCCAATAACTTGTTGGTGAACCGTTGATGCTTTTACAC
>CAYNKU010000116.1:0-1512 GCA_964397865.1 uncultured Pirellulales bacterium
ATCTGACCAATCTATATACTCCAAGCTATCCGGCTCACGCACAACCCTTTCAAGGTACATCTCGACACAAGTAACAGCCCCATCCCAGCCAGTGATTGGTGGTTTGCCAAATTTGGCTATACGCTTATCTTTCACTTGCTCTATTGATTTTGTTTCATATTTCGGAACCCACCCTGACCAGCCTTGATCATCCTTTGTCACTCTGAATCTTATCCAGCCGCTTCTTTCTTCTAAAACATACAGCTTTTCACTCCCCATCAGTGCTCCAGTTGGGTCGTCTCTGTATTTTTCGCCCGGCCCGACCTTGACCGCAATACCTTCTGTTTTAGGCGTTCGTATATCAAGGATTTCATCTTTAACCTTATCAGCGGTCTTACTTGAGCCTGCATTATTTGAAGAGGGCGTTTCGTTGTCAGAAAGACTGGCGATAAATGGCATGAGGAATGTAAAGACTATGAAAAATAGAAATATCTTCATTATTATGCTTGTCTTTTTCACCTTTGCCCCGCAATTAGGACAGCTTTTTGCTTTTGTACTTACTTGATTGCCACATTCTTTGCACTTTTTCATTGCCATTGTAAATCTCCCAATACAGTGATAATATTTTTTCTTCTTATTGATGATGAGCGGAGATTAAGCATTGCAATAAAGTAAAAAAAAGAGAGCACCGCTACATCGTGCCCAGCTGAGGCCCGGCAAGGCCTGTCACGAAACACGCAAGCGATGCTCCTTGCAAGCGCAAAGAACACCAACTTTTATGCGTTTTCATGACTAAATATTTGCCGGTTTTCAGCTGAAACGCTTAAAACTTAGTAATTTCAATATTTAATTGTCATATTTATTCTATCGCAAATAATCCTACTTTGTAAACATAAATTTATAACTTTAACTATCAAGTTTATTCAGGGCGACCCTATTTGCACCTGGCTGACAATGGCCGTATAGGTCAACAGTTGTCGAAATTGAGCTATGACCCAATTGCTCCTTGACATAATGCACCGGTGCACCAGCTTGTAAGAGTAGCGACGCATAAGTGTGTCTTATATCATGCAGCCGGATTTGCGGCAAACCTGCCATCGACAGCAATTTATAAAAGACTCCTCGCCTTAGAATATTGTCATTTAAGGGTTCTCCATCTTTACCAGGGAATACGAGGTATATTTTCTTCGGCTTGTGCGACTTGCAAAATAAATCCTTAGTCCTTTTTTGATAGCGTTTCTTTAGAGCTTCACAAAGTTTGTCGCTCATATCAACATACCGTACCTTATGTGATTTTGGTGTGTCCCAATGGTTATGGCTGAAACTCCGCTGGACAACTATCTGCTTTGTAGCAAAATTAACGCTGTCCCAAGAGAGGGCTAATAGTTCACCCAATCTCATACCAGTACGAAATGCGGTGAGCAAGAAGTCATAATGTTCAGGAGCTTTTTCTTCAGCCATTTTCAGAAAGCTTGCTGTTTGCTCTTTGCTCAAAAACATTGTCTTAGGTCTTGGTGCAGCTTTTTTAAAAGT
>CAYNKU010000116.1:1612-7389 GCA_964397865.1 uncultured Pirellulales bacterium
ACGCCCATGATAAGCTCCTTTCCGATTGAGTTTTCATTAATATGGGTTACGCAATTTATTATGGTATATTTTTTTTATTATCTATACCCCTGTATTACATTGTGTAACTCATATCACGGTTTTGCAAATTCACTTGAATCGTAGCGCATTTGTCAGAAGCCGCGAATCATAAAATGAAGAAAAGAAGAACTATTTGGTTGCAGATAGGTTGCATTTTAAGCGAAGGTTCCTTGTTTAGAAAACTTCTAAGCAAAGCAGGGCGGGTGTTGGTAAGAACTGACATGCATATCGCAAAGCCTGTATTAACAGGCGTTTGCAATACACATTAGAATATAACGGAGAGGGCGGGATTCGAACCCGCGGTACGAGTTTGAACCCGTACGACGGTTTAGCAAACCGTTGCCTTCAGCCGCTCGGCCACCTCTCCGAATAGCAGATAATAATCTACATTTTGCCGGCGAAAATTGCAAGCAGATAACAAATAAACTGCATTTTTTTAGCATTTTTGCCATAAGCCCGTCAATATTACAAGATATCCCTTACAGCGGCTTTTTGCTTTTTACCGTGGCAAAGAGCGGACTTTTACGATAATATACCCGTTGATATAGTTAGCGATATATCCGATACGTGCCAGGGTTTTTATGGGTAAAGAGCAGAAAAATCCAACACCTCAGGAGCCGACCAGGCCTCTCAGGCCCGCTTTAATTGCCTCGAAGCAAACGATAGACGATTATTCGCTTCTCTTAAAGCATCTCCTGACCGGCTTCGCCGACCAGTCCATACCGTCGGCTCTTATCTGTCCGCCGCAGTGCGATATCGATCCTATAGCCGCTCCCGGTGTCGAACTAATAAGACATCCTGTCCTGAACCTGCCTTTGATGACCGGCCAAAACAAAAAACGACTCGTCGAAAACCTCCGGCGATTCAAACCCACCGTCATACATTGCCTCTGCCACAGCGAATCCGCCCTCGCAAGATATCTCTCCGCCGAGCTTTCGCTGCCTTATATGCTAAACGTCAATTCCCTTCAGAAAAGATTTAACCCACTTGCTCTTTCGCACAAGCGCCTCGCAAAAATAATAGCCCCCGCCGAGAGCATCAGGGCCAACCTTGTCGAAATATATCCGAAATACGCCGAGCGAATAGAGCGGATCGATATAGGAACATTCGTTAATAAATCAAGGCAGTATTCGTCGGATATTTCCCGGACCAAATGCATGATAACCGCTCATCCGATCGATAACGCCGCCGACTACGAAACTCTCCTCAAGGCCGTCAGGCATCTCGCGATCGATGGATATGATTTTATGCTCCTGATAGCCGCTGAGGGTCGCGATGAAAAACAGCTTCGCAAACTCATCGACACCCTCGACCTGCAGCAGGTGGTCACTATCATCGGCCGGCTAAGACCCTGGCGATCTGTCGTCTCCGCCGCCGATATCTTCATCCAGCCGCAGCCGATGTCCGACTTCAATCCCTTACTGCTCGAAGCGATGAGCGTCGGAGCAGCCGTCGCGGCCTGTGCCAGCGGTGTCGACGAACTGATCATTGACAGCCAAACCGCGATTATTTTTGACCCCAGTGACGAATTGAGTATTTACGACAAACTTCATCAATTTCTCGACAGGCCGGAACTGACCGCCTCACTTGCCAACCAGGCCCGGCAGCACCTCAAGGAAAACCATTCCGTCAGCGATATGGTTTCAACAACCCTCAAGGCCTATACCGAAACCTGTGACTTTTTCGGCGCCCCCGCTGCCGTCTCATAGCAGCCCGTAATCCTGAAGCGCCTGCCTGAGAACCGCCTTTTTACTCTCTTCGAGCGCGACCATCGGCAGCCGCATTTCTTCCGATGCCATATTCAGCATCGACATCGCCGCCTTGATCGGTATCGGATTCGTCGAAAGGCTCAGAAGATTCTTACTAAGCGCGAAGAGTTTATTATGCCACTGCCTTGCCGAAGCGAGATCGCCCTCTAAAATCAGATCCGTCATCGCCTTGACATCCGCCGGCACAATATTGGCGACCACGCTTATAACCCCCTTACCGCCCACAGAAGCTATCGGCAGCGTCAGCGAATCGTCCCCCGAAAGGATCGTCAAGTCGCATCGCATCGCGATCTCGCTGGCCTGGTCGAGACTGCCCGTCGCTTCTTTTACCGCCGCGATATTATCAAGCTCCGCGAGCCGCGCGATCGTCTCAGGCGTCATCCCCGCACCGCACCTGCCCGGAATATTATAAAGCACGACAGGCAAATCGATCTCCTCGGCTATCACTTTAAAGTGCTGATAAAAACCTTCCTGCGTAGGCTTGTTATAATAAGGCCCGACCTGCAGCGTCGCATCGGCGCCGACTTTCTTGGCGAATGCGGTCAGCTCAAGAGCCTCAGCCGTACTATTGGACCCCGCCCCGACGATCACGGGAACCTCTCCGCCCACCGTTTTAACGGCCCGCTCGATGACCGCCTTATGCTCCTCGTGGCTGAGCGTCGGACATTCACCCGTCGTCCCCACCGGCACGATCGCGTCTATACCGTTTTCAATTTGAAACCCTATCAACTCATCAAAAGTCTCAAAATCTACCTCGCCTTCCTGGAAAGGCGTGACTATCGCTACCATTGCCCCTGTAAACATTTTTCACTCCCTTAAATTGAACCGCTGAATTTATCTATCAGCCCAATCATCTCCCGTGTCGCCTCTTTCATCCCGACAAGCACCGCCCGGGCGACTATGCTGTGGCCGATATTGAATTCACACAAGCCTTCGATCCCCGCCACAGGCCCGATATTTCGATACGTCAGCCCGTGCCCCGCGTGAACGATAAGCTTCTTCTCAATCGCGATATCTCTGCCGACGCTTAAATCCTTCAGCGTTTTTCGAACCGCCTTAGAGCCTTTGGCATTGGCGTACATACCCGTATGAAGCTCCACCGCGTCACAGCCTGTTTGGGCTGAAGCCGCGATATGTTCTTCTTCCGGCGTAATAAAAGTGCTCACGAGGATACCTTTTTTATGCATCCGCTTGACGACCTCAGCCAGTCGTTTTTTATTTCCCACGCAGTCCAGTCCTCCCTCGGTGGTCAACTCCGCCCGTTTCTCCGGCACTAAAGTCACCTGGTCGGGCCTTATCTTCTCAGCTATCCGAACTATCTCTTCAGCCATCGACATCTCGAGGTTCAGCTTGCAGGCCACAGTTTCTTTCAACAGCTTCACATCCCTGTCACAGATATGGCGTCTATCCTGCCGCAGATGAACCGTGATCCCGTTAGCCCCAGCCAGCTCGCACTGAACCGCCGCCCACACCGGATCCGGCTCATCGGTAAGCCTCGCCTGCCTCACCGTCGCCACGTGGTCGATATTGACATTAAGTACCGCCATTTTTTCTCCCTTAAAAATCTCCCGCAATTATACCGCCCTCACTGCCCGCTTCAAGAATTAATTACCCTCTCTCCACTATTATACCAAGTCAAGTTAATTATTGCGCCACACGGTCATTCCCGCGAAAGTCTTAAGATGCCTTAGGTGCGGGAATCCACTTAGTAATTCGACATTCTCTCCGTCATTCCGAGCGCAGCCGAGGAATCTGTCAATATCCGTCATTGCGAGGCGGAGCTGAAGCAATCTTCGTTTTTCCTTTGACGGCAAGGGCGGTTTTGGGTATTATATGTGCGGTTGTCTGTTGTTACGTGTTGCTGGGGAAAATTACAACATGAAAGAGGAAAACAAAGAAAATATATGTCATCTTTGCGGTAAATCAATTGCCAAGGAAGATTTTTCTAATGAGCATCTTCCTGCAAAACAGTTTTTTCCTAAGGAAACTCGTATAGAGGAAAATTTGAATCTATTAAAAATCCCCAGTCATGAAGAATGCAATAATAGTTACAGTAAAGATGAGGAGTATTTTTATTATTCACTTTATCCAATAGTTAAAGAAAGCAAAGCTCCGATTTCTGATGTTGTGCATCGTGATTTAGAAAACAAAACACATAGAGAACCTCAAAAAAGATTTGTAAGAACATTACTTGAGAATTTCTCTGTCTGCACCGAGGGAGGTATATATCTTCCTAAGGGAAAATACGCATACAGTATCGACGAGTATCGAATTCAAAGAGTTATTTTCAAAATCATACAGGGGTTATTTTTCCATCATAATCAAATGTTTTTACCGATTGAGATAATAAAGCATTATGATATGTGTTTAGATGAAAGGGGGGTACTTGAAGTTTTTAAAATTGCTTGGCAAGGTTCGGAGTTAACTTATAGATGTAAGCAGGTATTTTCTTACAAATACTTTTTTGATGAGAATAGACATTATTGGACGCTATTGTTTTGGGATGCAGTTATGTTCACTGTGATGGCGGAGTATTAGTAGATAAATAGTTGAAAATCTCTGTTATCAATATCGCGTTGGCAAGGGGTGCGGCTCGGGCATTTGTTTTCGCCAGTTATTATAAACCTCCGTCAACTCCTCAATTTCTTTGCCGTTTCTTAAAAAATGATACTTTGCTTGCATCTCTGATCAAAGTAATCCAATCCCCCTGATCCGGCAGGAACTTTCATTTTTCAGCCCAAAACACACCAGCAGGGCGGTAGTGGGTCTTCGCGACACCTTCCTGTTTGCGGAAAATAATTTTTTATTTATTTCTTGCAGTATGTGGAGATTCTGTTATAATTATTTTTTTGGTGGGAAATATTCTTCCATCTCTCAAGAGTATCCCCAGATAAATTTAAGAGTGAGAGATACTATTTATGTGGCTTATAAACAGGCCAAGGAGAAGTACAAGTGAGTACAGGTACAGTAAAATGGTTCAATTCAAGCAAGGGGTTCGGTTTTATCAATCCGGATGAGGGCGGCGAGGATCTATTCGTCCATCACTCGGAGATTAAAACCAATGGCTACGCATCACTCGATGAAGGCCAAAAGGTAGAGTTCGAAGTCGGACAGGGCAAAAAAGGCCCATGTGCGACAAATGTTATCCCCTGCTAAGCTGAAAAAATGCTTACCAAAGAAAGGCCCTGCGAAAACAGCGGGGCCTTTTTAAATGCGCTATTTGGCCTAAAATCAATAACCGGACACAATTAACTGCCAAATATTCCTTGATATTGACCTCTGATTATTGTACAATGAATATTGTGCTTTAAATGCAATTCTTGAATAGAGAAGGAGGATATTATGTGTGATCTCACAAGACTCAATTCAATTATTTTAGTAGCCGTTACGGCCGTATTTATCGCGACACCAATGACACTTTTCGCAGGCCAGTGCTGCACGCTGCCGGATAACGGCACAGGAACCGCTGACCTGCCGCCCGAAGGATGTGAATACATCTCCAGCCCAGATGATAACTGGATGATCATCGAAGGCCTGCCGCCCGGAACCACTATCCAAGGCCCCGGTACGCAAGGGTATTTTACCAATATTTCCCGCATGCCTGGCGGAACACTCGGCGGAGAAATCGAAATGTTCGAATCCACATTGCTGTTGGAACTCCACGGCACCGGCGAACTGGAGGGTTTTCAGTGTAACCTTAATATACCTATTACATGCGAAGTGCATACCGGCCCCCGCAAACCGGGCGACCCCGTGCAAACCTTTCCCAACGACATGTATCGATTACAGGGCCAAATCGCAGGTGACTACGATTTCCAGTCGTTGACCGTAACAGCAGGCACTGATTACGGTCTGCCGGGTCCCGGCCAGACCACTCTAACTCAGCTTCCTTCCGGCGACTTCGCGGTCGACAGCTTTTTCGATATCACATACCAGATCGATTTTACC
>CAYNKU010000117.1:0-7338 GCA_964397865.1 uncultured Pirellulales bacterium
TCAGAATTATCAAAAAAAATATTTGACTGAATACGAACCATAATTTATTATGTGAGTATATAATCATATAGTAAATTATTGGAGATGATATGATAACCCGGAAAAAGCAATTACTGTTCGAAAAACAGGCCGAAATCGTAAAAGCGATAGCTCACCCGTTGAGGATCGCTATCGTGGATTTTCTAAAAGACGGCGAGCAGTGTGTCTGTGATATAGCCGAACACATCGGTTCCGAACGGTCCAATGTCTCACGACATCTTTCTGTGATGGTCAATGCGGGTGTGCTGGAGTATCGCAAAGAAGGACTAAAGGTTATTTACAAGCTCAAGACTCCATGCATCCTTGACTTTTTTTCGTGCGTTACCCGTTGTTTGAAGCAACAGGCAAAAGAAAACGAAAAACTGCTCAAGGCATTATGATCAGGGGCCTTTGATGAACGCCAAAAGCCAATGGAAAAAACTCGCTGTCATCCTCGCGGTATTCACAGCCTGTTTTTATATGCCGGTAGGATTCGATCGCTTCAACAATGCGCTCATCGAATCTCTGCACCTGGTTAAATGGTACGCCCGCGAACATGTATTGCTGTGCCTGGTGCCGGCCTTTTTTATCGCCGGTGCGATTTCGGTATTTGTAAGCCAGGCTTCAGTGATGAAATATCTCGGCGCAAAAGCCAACAAGGTATTGGCTTACGGCGTTGCGAGTGTCTCCGGCACGATTCTGGCGGTTTGCTCCTGTACGGTACTTCCTTTATTCGCCGGCATATATAAAATGGGTGCCGGCTTGGGACCCGCGACCGCATTTTTGTATTCCGGCCCCGCCATCAATGTCCTGGCAATAATTTTAACCGCCCGCGTACTCGGCCTTGAGCTCGGAGTAGCCCGCGCCGTCGGAGCGATCGTTTTCAGTATCGTCATCGGTCTTGTTATGCACCTGATTTATCGCAAAGAAGAAGTTGAAAAAGCCGGTAACCAGATGCCCATACCAGTTGCAGACCCCCAAAGATCGCTCATGCAAACCAGCATTTATTTCGCCTCCATGGTCGGCATCCTCGTCTTTGCCAACTGGGCCGCACCCGCTGTCGATACAGGCTTATGGTTCCGGATATATGCCGCCAAATGGATAATAACTGCGATTTTCGCGGCCATTCTGCTTTTCATACTGACGGCCTGGTTCGAAAAGAGCGAACTCGGCCGGTGGATCGGTGAAAGCTGGGGCTTCGCGAAACAAATCCTGCCGCTTCTCCTCGGCGGCGTACTAATCGCGGGCTTTCTGCTCGGCAGGCCCGAAACCGAAGGCATTATTCCCTCGGCCTGGGTAACAACCGCTGTGGGCGGCAATTCAATATGGGCCAATCTGTTCGCATCGGTAGCCGGCGCTTTTATGTATTTTGCCACACTTACTGAAGTGCCGATCTTGCAGGGTCTCATAGGCGCCGGTATGGGCAAAGGCCCTGCTTTGGCTCTGCTGCTGGCCGGCCCCGCCCTGTCACTGCCGAACATGCTCGTCATCCGTTCTGTGATGGGGACACAGAAAACGATAGTTTTCGTTTTGCTTGTGATCGTAATGGCCACTATTTCAGGAATTATTTTTGGAGCGTTTTTTTAAAAGGGCCTCAGTGATGAAAAAATTACAAATTTTAGGAACAGGCTGTCCCAAATGCAAAAAATTAGCGGAAAATACCGAAACCGCCGCCAGGGCTCTGGGTATCGAATATGAAATCCAAAAAGTTACTAATATCGCCGAGATTATGAAGTTCGGCGTGATGATGACACCGGCCTTAGCTGTCGACGGCCGGGTCAAAATAGTAGGCAAGGTCCCGTCACCGCAAGATATCGAAAAACTCATCGTCTAAAAACAATTTATTTATAAAAAAGGTGAATCGGTTATGAAAAGAATCGCAAAAATTGCTATAGTTTCAGTTATGATACTTACAGTCGGTGCGATAATCGTCCTCAAAGAAAATAATAAAACCGCCCTGGAACTTAAACCCGCTGAGAATCTCACCCCCCTGCCCCGCCTGGTCGACCTTGGTTCTGACAATTGTATCCCCTGTAAAATGATGGCTCCTATCCTTGACCAGCTAAAGAAAGAATTCACCGGGATATTTAACGTGGAGTTCATTGACGTATGGAAAAAATCCGATGAAGCGAAAAAATATGGAATTAAGATTATCCCAACTCAGATATTCTTTGACGCCGCCGGCAAAGAACTGTTTCGCCATGAGGGTTTCTTTTCCAAAGAAGATATCCTGGCAAAGTGGAATGAGTTGAATATCAATATCAAGAAAACGTCAGAATAAAAACCAATGGAGCAGCTTTTTACTAATTTAACTCATGCCGTTGAAGGCACACCTTTGATAGCGGTATGCGCCGCTTTTACCTGGGGTGTACTCAGTATAATCCTCAGCCCGTGCCACTTGGCAAGTATTCCGCTGATCGTCGGGTTCATTGATGAGCAGGGAAGAATCTCCACAAAAAGAGCATTTTGGATTTCTACCCTATTCGCCGTTGGTATCCTGATAACAATTGGTGCTATCGGATTTATCACCGCTGCCGCGGGAAGGATGATGGGTGATCTTGGTAATTTCACTAACTATTTTCTAGCGATGATATTCTTTGTGGTCGGGCTGCATCTTCTCGATGTGATACCTCTGCCTTGGTCGGGCCCTGGACAGGTAGGGATGAAAAAGAAAGGGATGCTTGCGGCCTTTATACTCGGCCTCATTTTTGGCGTCGCGTTAGGTCCATGCACATTCGCCTATATGGCGCCAATGCTCGCTGTAACATTCAAACTGGCAGCGACAAATCTATTCTATGGAGTATTTCTGCTGATAATCTACGGCCTCGGCCATTGTTCAGTTATCATCTTGGCCGGCACATGTACCGAATTCGTCCAGCGGTATATGAACTGGAACGAAACATCCAGAGGAGCTGTAATCTTAAAGAAAATCTGCGGCGTTCTGGTATTGCTGGCAGGGCTTTATCTTATCTACACCGCGCCTTAATTCAATACTAAACGCAACTAAACATAGTGGAAAATCCTACCCCTTAAGGCCCATATCGTCACTTTCCCCCATAGCTTCGAAAGTAACACCACCAATAGCAAAAACAGCATCTTCCCCGATTCACAAAGGGACGCTTAAAGGCTACACTAATAAGAGAGTGAGGCAAAAGCATATAAGGGGGGAGGAAATGAGAAATTTCCTGGCCATGCTCATCCTGCTGACCGGCTGCGCTAATTACAGCGTACTCGAAACTTGTCCCGAATATTTAAGAGCGAATATCGGCGAAATCCGCACAGAGCCCTTAAATCCGCTGAGTATGTTATTCACGGGCATGGTCAGCCCAAAAGACCCTAACGGAACGATTCATCTCTATCTTTTCGCAGGCGATAACACACTGCTTGAAGAAGCCTTTCACAGTTTCGAGATAAGGGCGGGCTACCACCGCAGCGACGAGTGGATGGGCTTCTATAATGACTTTCATTCCGATGGTTCGACCTACCGGGATTACTCCGGCCCTGCGGTCGCGATAAGTCTTTTATCCGTACCATTTCCCAAACAGATACCGGCCGGTGCGGGCTACGTGAATTTATACAGCAGGGTAAGTCATTTCGAAGACACCGCCGCCTGTTTCATCGCCCTGATGGAAGGTAAATCCTTTGC
This sequence comes from uncultured Pirellulales bacterium, assembly GCA_964397865.1. GTDB lineage: Bacteria > Planctomycetota > Phycisphaerae > Sedimentisphaerales > Anaerobacaceae > CAYNKU01. The sequence goes on from CAYNKU010000117.1 coordinate 3,665, forward strand.
CGATGACGAGGTCTTATCCAACAAGATCGAGGCCGTCCGCAAATTTATAAACGGCCGGTATAGACAACTCGCTCTAAAAGACTAAGATGCACTTAGAAATTATTGAAGTATTCGGGCTTGCCGTCGTCGCTGTCATAGCTTTTCGCCTCTTCGATATCCGCGCTGACGCGGATGCGTTCGATGCGTTCAGCCTTATTCGAATGGCTGTCTATGGTAACGAGTATCGCGCTTAACTTCACATCGCTCGTCGCGATCTCGTAAGGATAAGGCATCTGCGTCCTGAGGGATTTCAAAACATTCTCCACCCCGCGTCCCAGGATCGAATCGTGTCCCCCCGTCATACCCACATCTGTTATATACGCGGTGCCCTTTGGCATAATTCTTTCGTCCGCGGTGGTCACATGCGTATGGGTCCCGAAAACACAGCCGGCTTTTCCATCCAGGTGATAGCCCATCGCGATCTTCTCACTGGTGGCCTCGGCGTGAAAATCGACAAGACTGACATCGCACTTGTCTTTGAGCCCGGGAAGGATTCGATCTATCGCCGCATAGGGACAATCCGCGGGCTTCATAAAAACCCGGCCGATCAGAGAAACCACCCCCACCACAGGCCCCTTGCTGGTGGCATAAAAAGCAACCCCCCTGCCGGCGGAGTGCTCGGACATATTCGCGGGCCTGACGATATTATCCGCCGTCTCCAGGGTCTGGATTATTTCCCTTTTGCGGTAGGTGTGGTCGCCGAGCGTTATCAGGTTGACGCCGTACTTGAGCAGCTTATCGTAGATCTGGGGCGTCAGCCCCGAACCGCCCGCGGCATTTTCCGCGTTAGCGATAACACAGTCAACCCCCAGCTCCTTGACCAGGCTCGCCAGCTTATTGGCGAGAATGCGCCTGCCGGGCCTGCCGACTATATCACCTATACAAAGGATATTGACTTTCATGGCATTTATCTATTTTCTATTTTATTCAAACCGATTGCTGTCAAATTAAAATTTGTCGAAAGATCCTTATTCTGTCTACTGTCTTCTGACTTCTGTCTTATTTTGCATACTCGACGCAGCGAACCTCACGAAGCAGTGTAACCTGGATCTCGCCCGGATAGGCCATCTCGTTTTCTATCTTCGTGGCGATATCACGGGCGATCTTCATCACCGCGTCGTCATCGATTTTTTTGGCGTCGACTATCACACGTATCTCACGTCCCGCCTGAATCGCGTACGCGCTGTCAACGCCGGCAAAGCCGCCGGCGATCTCTTCGAGCTGTTCGAGCCTTTTGATATACCTCTCGAGCGTCTCTCTTCGAGCACCCGGCCGGGATGCGCTTATCGCATCCGCCGCCGCCACCAGGGGCGTATAAGCGTTGTCAGCGGGCACATCGCCGTGATGGCCCGCGACGGCATTGAGGATCATAGGCGATTCGTTGAACCGTTTCAGGAAGTTGGCGCCTATCATCGGGTGTCCGCCTTCGATCTCAGCGTCTATCGCCTTGCCGATATCGTGCAGCAGTCCCGCCCTTCTCGCCAGCGTGCCGTTGAGATTAAGTTCATCCGCCATTATCTGCGACAGAAACGCCACTTCGATACTATGGCGAAGCACGTTCTGGCCGTAACTGGTCCTGTAGTAAAGCGCGCCGAGCAGACTCAGTATCCGGTTATTAAGGCCCCTGATATTCGCCTCTACCGCCGCGTCTTTACCGATCTGAAGAACCTTGGCGTTGACATCCCTTTTCGTCTGCGCGACAAGCTCCTCGATCCGCGACGGATGGATTCGCCCGTCCTGGATGAGCCTTTCCATCGCAAGCCGGGCGATCTCACGCCTTACCGGGTTAAATCCGCTAACCACGATCATCCCCGGCGTATCGTCGACGATTACATCAACGCCGGTCGCCTTCTCGAACGCCCGGATATTACGCCCCTCACGCCCGATGATTCGACCTTTCATATCGTCATTCGGGATCTCCACCGTCGAAACGGTGACTTCGCACGTCTGCTCCGAGGCATAACGCTGTATTGCCGAGCTGATTATTTCCCGGCTCTTCTGGTCGACAGTTTCATTGGCTTCCTCGACCTTCCGCTGGATAAGCGCCGACATCTCGTGCTCGCATTCGTCTTCGAGTTTTTTCAGGAGAAGCTGTTTGGCTTCTTCCACGCTCATCGACGTGATCTTCAAAAGCTGATTCTTTTGCTGGGCCAGCAGCGATGATATCTGTCTTTCCTGATTCGACAGGTTCTCGAGACGCCGTTCCACCTCTTTCTGCTGCTTTTTGAGGGAGTTTTCTTTTTCCTGAAGCTGTTCGGTCTGGCGGTCAATACCGTCTTCGCGCTTGCTGAGCCTCATCTCTACTTCGTGAAGCTCGGCCCGAATTTTATTGGCTTCAGCGGTAAATTGCTCTCTCTTTTTTATGGCCTCGCTGGCGGCATCGATCCGGGCGGACTTGATTATATTTTCTGCCTCTTTCTGGGCTCCGTCGATCTGCCGCTGCAGGTCCTGCTCAAAAGTCTTGGCCCTGGTCTTGGCAATTAACTGGTAAATAGCAGCCACCAAAGCCGCACCGAGCAAAAAACCCATAAGGGTAGCAATGCCGGCGGGCAGTTCGGCTAACAATAGAAAAAATCTCATAATCTCTACCTTTCATCATAGTTTGCGTAATTTAAAAATGTCTCGAAGGTGACAGATTGCGGACTCTTGAGGTAATTAAGAGCTGCTCAGAAATGATTGTGAATGACAAAACCCCTTGCCTTAGAAGGCAAAATCAAGAAAACCTCGCCAAAACCGCCCCTCCCACACCCGATTCAGGCCGGCGGGGCTCTGCTTTATAAAATAATTTGCCGATTGTAAGCTCAATAGCGGCACTCCTTCGCTGCCACGCAAACGATTTTCTTAATAGAGATTTCGTTTCACTTCGAATTCACTTTTAGCCGTCTCATAAGCTCTTTCACTGATCGCCTGCGCCATTACTTCGCGAAGACGCTAAAAGTGTCTTTGCAACTTAACTACCTGCTAGGTAAAGAATTAATCCCCTTTACCCATCAATAAAGCCCCTTCAAAGCCAATATCAAACTTCACCCTTGCTACGGGGCCGCCTGCAATCTTGTTCGTCAATAGCAATCTAAACCGAATGGTATAGTGTCAAGCCCACCCGGTCAAGCAAAAAAACCAAAAATACCCCCCAAACCTTGGGATATAAAGGTTCCCCAAAACACACCACCGCCAAAATTGCCGGATATCCGGTTCAAAGAGGCTTTTGGGGAACTGCTAAAACCCTTGTCAAAAAACAGTTACAACGGTTAAAAAAAATTTTGCTGTTCTCTGCCGGATAAGCTTCGCTACACATCTCCAACCGCAGTCTCAACCTGCCAGAGGGCTATCGAAGCGGCAGAATACAGCGATTCTAACACAACAGAACTACTTACTTGGCTGGATATCTTGTAGCGAGGTGATTTTTGTTTAACGCTTTTGCAAGATAGCCTTTCATCTGTTTGTTATTTGTCAGGACTATCTGCGATATCAGAAACACTCAGTCTCTTTTTTTTAAAGTGTTTATAGGTGATTATTACAGCACCAAAGGGCACAATGCACAACATGCCGAACTCAGCTTTTTCTGCTATATTAGCAGGATCAATTAACATGTAATCATCGGGGATATTTGGATCAAAAATACTTTCGTCAATTTC
>CAYNKU010000118.1:0-7300 GCA_964397865.1 uncultured Pirellulales bacterium
GTTCTGTTCGTGGTTGAGGATGGTGACGTTTCTGCCTATGAGGCTGTCCGTGATCTTTCTTCCGCAGTCTATGTGGTTGCCCTGCATGACGATGGTGTTCTCTATCTCGGTGTTCCGGATGGTTGTGTGGTCTCCGATGCTCGTGTAGGGGCCGATGAAGGTGTTGGGGCCTATCTCGCAGTGGTCTCCGATTATAACGGGGCCTCTTATTGTTGTGCGGCTGTGAATAACTGTTCCTTCTCCTATCGCCACGTTGTTGGTTATGGTTGCCGTGTCCTCGATTTTTCCATGGTTGTAGGGTTGGAGGTCATGGAGGATCAGCTGGTTTGCCTCGAGGAGGTCCTCGGGTTTTCCCGTGTCTTTCCACCAGCTCTCCACTCTCTGGACCTGTACTTTATGGCCTTGTGTGAGTAGCGTTTGGATGGTGTCTGTGATCTCAAGTTCTCCTCTCCAAGAGGGCTCTATCTGTTTCACGGCGTCGAAGACCTTGTGGTTGAAGACGTATACGCCGATGAGAGCCCATTCGCTTATGGGTTCCCTAGGTTTCTCAACGATTTTATTAACGGTACCATTTTTGTTGAACGCGACTACTCCGTACCTGCTTGGGTCATCGACTATGGCTACTCCGCCTACGAAGTCTGAACCTGTAGCATTGAACACGTCGACGAATGGTTTTACTCCTTGTTTTAGGAGGTTGTCTCCTAGGTACATTACGAACGGTTGGTCACCGAGGAAGACTTCGGCGACGAGCACCGCGTGTGCTAGACCTTTTGGATCGGGTTGATCGATGTAGGTGATGTTGACGCCGTATTTTGAGCCGTCTCCAAAGTATTCTATTACGCCCTCTTTTATGGGTCCGAGGATGATGCCGATGTCTTCTATTCCTGCGTCCTTCAGGTGTTCCAGCCCGTACTGGAGCATTGGTTTGTTGGCGAGGGGAAGCATGTGCTTGTTGCCTGTGAATGTAAGGGGCCGAAGTCTTGTACCGTGTCCACCTGCGAGGAGAAGTCCCTTCATTTTATTCAACTGATTATTGTTATTTCTTCATATAACTTGTTGAGCGCTTCATCTATTTTTAGTGGTTTATTAATAAGTCCTTTCGAGGCTTTCTCGACGTTTAGGGATGTGTTTAATGGTCTCTTAGCGAGCCAGTTCATCTCTAATGATGTTGAGGAGGATATCAGGGTTTCGTCAAGCTGGAATTTATTAGCGATGAGTGTAGCGAACTTGTATCTGTTTATAGGGGTGGCGCCGGAGAAGTGGTATACTCCTGTAAGTTTTTTTTCTACGACTTCGAGTATCATTTCGGCTAGGTTTGTGTTTAGGGTTGGGGATACCCACTGGTCTGTGATTATCTTCATGGGCTCTTTCTTTCTGAGATTGTTAAGTACCCAGAGGGCGAAGTTTATTTTACCTGCGGCTGGTGTGGCGCCGTAGATGACGCTTGGTCTTACGATGCACCAGTCGAGGATTGAGGCTGTGACAGTTTTTTCTGCTTCGAGTTTTGTCAGGCCGTAGTAATTTATAGGGTTTGTTTTGTCTGTCTCCTTGTACATCCCTTCTTCTCCCGAGAATACATAGTCAGTTGATACGTAGACAAGGAAGGCGTCATGATGCTCGGAGGACTCAACAATGTTTCTTGTTCCCTCTATGTTCACTTTTCGAGCCAACTCCATATCTTCTTCGCATTTGTCAACGTTGGTGAGGGCTGCTGCGTGGACTACTGCTTGAGGTCTGATTCTTTCGAAGGCTTTGCTGACCTCCTGTTTATTGCATATGTCGAGTTTGATGGGTGTTCCGTGTATGGCTTCATGTTTGTTGTATCCTGAGTAGGTATCGTATCCTTTTTCGATGGCGAGGGTGGTTATCTTTGAGCCTAGGAGGCCGCTGCCGCCTGTGATTAGTAGTCTCATTTCAGTTTCCAGGGTGTTGGATGCAGGATTTGATCGTTTGCGATAGGTTTCCACCACGATTCGTTCTTGAGATACCATTCAACCGTTTTCTGTAGGGCTGAATCGAAGCTGTGTTTGGGTTCCCAGCCTAATTCGTTCTTAATTTTTAATGAGTCAAGGCTGTATCTAGTGTCGTGGCCAGGTCGATCCTCAATATGTGTGATGAGTTCTCTTGGCTTGTCGAGGGCATCGAGAATTTTCTCGACAATTTTTTTTACTGAGAGCTCGTTTCCTGATGAGATGTTGTATATCTCTCCGGGTTTCCCTTTTCTCAGGGTGAGGTCTATTGCTTCGCAGTGGTCTTTTACGTAGATCCAGTCTCGGATGTTTTCTCCTGTTCCGTAGACGGGAATGGGGAGTTTTTTTTGTGCTCTGATTATGGTTTTTGGGATGAGCTTCTCGGGGAACTGGTGTGGTCCGAAGTTGTTTGTGCATCTCGTTATGATGGTGTCTAGTCCGTATGTTCTGTGGTATGCCTGGCAGAGCATGTCTGCGGCTGCCTTTGAGGCTGAGTATGGGTTTGAGGGTTTGAGCCTGTCTTCTTCTTTGAAGGACCCCTGAATTATGTCTCCGTAGATTTCGTCCGTGGAGATCTGGATGTGTCTTACGGGTTTGTCTAGTTTTCTCTCGGCTTCGAGGAGGTTGAATGTGCCGATGATGTTGCTTTGTATGAAGGGGTTTGGGTCGGCTATGCTCCTGTCGACGTGTGTTTCTGCCGCGAAGTTGATTACTGCATCGGCTTCTTCGATTACAGTGTATACTGATTTTCGATTTGATATGTCTCCTTGGATGAAATGGTAGCTTTCTTGGTTTTTCAAGTCTTTGAGATTGTCGGGGTTTGCGCCTATTCCAATCTTGTCAATGTTGATGATTTCGTGGTTCGGATGGTTTGAGAGGGTTTGTCTTATGAAGTTGCTTCCGATGAATCCCAACCCGCCTGTGACTAGTAGTTTCATGTTGATTTCACTTGTATGGAAGATAGTTCCAGTCCCATGGCTTACCTACTCTTGGGTCGTCTGTTCTACCGTTGATGGATTGGGGTATGATTGTGGGATCATTCCATGGTCTCCGTTCCTCATCTGGGGTTTTATAGTCATATAATTTGTTTACACCGTATAGGAGCTTGATTGGTTTAGGCCCTACGGCTTTATAACCATGCCAGAGGATCCCTGGAATTCGTGCTACTCTGAGTCTCTCGCTGCTGAGAAATACTTCGTCGAGTTCTTTATAGGTTTCTGAGTCTTCTCTGTCGTCGTAGGCGCATATCTTGATAGCACCTTCAATGCAGATGAAATAGTCAACCTGACCGCGAAGGTGTCTGTGCCAAGCCCTAACGATGCTAGGGAAGCTGTAGGAGAGGTTAAACTGGACTATACCGTTTTTTACAAGAAGCTCTTTCCAATCATCCCTTATTAATTCTGTAAAGAATCCCCTTTCATCAACATGTTTTATCAGATTTTTAAGTTTAATTCCTTCTATCATAGTTTTCACGGTACTTAGTACTATCAGGTTAAACTCAAAAGATTTTCCCAGAATCCACACGTGATTTTCACGAGGGTTCGAAAGGCATATTCGTATTAATACATTGTTGCTCACGCGCGCAATTATTTAATTTCCATATTAAAACACCAATGCCATATCCATCTTGGTAAGTATCAGCTATAAACTCAAGATACCAATAATTCTTTTGAGGATTCCGATAAACTCGGATTTCTTTGAACGATAAAAAAAATCTGAAAAATTAAATTTCAGATTGATTTCAATGATGCAAATTATTTTTTCTGCAACGAATTTAAGGGAACATACAACGTTGAAATACTACGAGATATCCTGAGATAAATGATAACATACCTTGGAAAGATATTCTTATGTCACCTATTCACATTCAAATTCTAATTTTCTTTGTTTACATTATCTTACTTAAATCGAGGGAGCTGGTGGGGTAATATATCTGACTTAATCCGAAGTATTGTCGAGTCTGCTGTAGCTACTGAGTTTAAAATTTTCGCTCAAAGGTCTGCTTATAGTTTACTGGAAAAAATCTTTAACATGAAAAAAGCTAAGGTAATGTTTAAGAGCGAGTATTCGAGAGCGATAGATTTTAAGGCTTTAGGTTTAAAGGGCAGTGCAAAATTACTTTTAAATCCTTCTGATGAAGGGTTCTCTAAGGAATTCTATCTTTATGGTTTTCGCGAACCTCTAAACACTTATGCAATTTATGAAACTGTGAGGAAGGAAAAGTCAACGGTTCTTGATATAGGAAGCAACCTTGGATATTTCTCTTTGGTTGAACTCCAAGCGGGGGCTAAGCACGTGATATCAGTTGAACCCGTCCCATCAACCTTTAACTTACTTTCTAAAACACTTAAAGACATCAAAAATGTGACGCTTTTGAACATGGCGATTTCAGACAAGCATGAGACTTTAAAACTTTACATTCCAAATGAAATAAATGTCACATCTTCATCAAAATCCTTATTATTAAATAGTGGACGAAAAGTGGCTGAAGAAATTCTAGCTAAAGCCATCCCAATTTCAACTATTGCACAACAGTATCCAGTTAGTACTGTGAGAATGGATGTGGAGGGGCATGAATACCGCATCCTTAAAGACAACATTCCCGAACAGATTGAAACAATATGTATTGAACTCCATGTTATTCCCCCTTATACGAAAACTCATGCTACTAAGTTACTTCAGCATCTAAATAGTCAAGGTTTCCAAGCGTCATATGCTGTTAGAGAAATGGGGCATGGGTTCTATCCGTTAGTAAAACACTTAGGGTTGAAAATGGCCTATAGATTATTGAGGTCTTTAAAAGGAAAAGCCTTGAAAGGACCAGATATTCAAAGAAACTTAGATTTGATCAAGCTAGCAGATGAAATTGGTGAAATAGATCTTCTTCATCTAATCTTACAGAGATAATTCTCGTAATACGCTAGAAATTATACAAAGAAAAATTTTTGGAATCTTACACACAGCGGGTGGTGCGCGAGCGATGGAGAAGGGCTATGGTCGGCGGTGGGCTGCTGAGACAGCGTTTTCATCGTTTAAGCGCCTGTTTGGGGAGCACAGCCTAGCCCGGACCATGGATAACATCACCCGGGAGCTGGTGACCAAGGTGTCCCTCTACAACTTGCTGTTTAACAGGTAAAGCGGAAGAAGGAAAGAACGGAAGCATGGGAGTAAGAAACCAGTAAATCATCCAAGTTAATTCACTAAGCAATATTTTATATATTCCAGTAATGTATAAAACGGTGATTGTGAATACAATTACCCAAATATATGTACCTATTTCAAAGAGTTCTTGTCCTTGGAAAGTTAATTCAATTGAGAACTCCCCGGTCGTAGGAATATAATAACTGTTTGCATAGGAATTTACTAAGAAATTATCCAATTGTTGTCTATTAATACATACTCGCCATTTATTATTATGTTGCATATTAAGTACTAAGAAAAAAGGTGACTCAGAACGAACATTAATGGTGTAACTTACAGGGTTATTTTTTATTGTCGTAATTTCAACTTCATTACTACGTTTAATTGGCCAAGATCCAATGGGGGATAGAATAGAGACCCGCGGACTTAATGACTTAGTAAAATTAGTTATTTGAATTTCGGCCTTACCAATCTGTTCATCAGGGACTTGTTGCCAGATCCACAAAGAATGTACATCTTCCCATTCTGGTTCTCCAATTGATTCAAAGCTATCTATTGGAAAGAATAAGGTTTTCCATCCAGTCCAATTTAAATATAAAGTTCGAACTGGCCAGTAAAAATATTTATTATTTGGAGCCATGAATGATAAACGAATTTCTCTACCTGAACCGTCTCCATGGACCTTCATATTTATACCCCCACCACTTGAAGCCAATTCTGCTAGTGTCCAAACTGTTTGATTCAGATTAACAAATAATGCGTGGAAACCAGACTTGGCCAAATCTAAAGTCCAATTTATTTTCATGTTTTTGAAACGCTCACTTGTCGTAAAATTGACTGTGTCGGTTTCAATCGATGTAGCTATATCGTAAATTGAATCAGAAAAAGGAAAAGTGTTAATGTGGGGAGATATAAAAGTGGAATCCTTACTCAAATTAAGAACCTTACTACTTTCTTTGAGGGAGTTCTTTTCAATAGTGGTCAGTGTATATAAACCATCCTTAAGCACGTCTATGTATTCTGGAAAGTCGCAATCAAAAAGATAATAAACGTCAACGTCTTCATCGTCTATTGCTTGTACTACTGTTTGATCATCTAGTTCTTGATCAAATAAGAGAAGTTTTCTTGAAGTATTCATCAATGTAAGTTTTTTATCTTTTGTAAAGTTTTTTATAAAAAAGAAGGCTGTTGAATTAAACTCCAAATCTGTAAAATAAGTTAGAGGAACTAATGCATCAACATTTCCCCAGATAGGTAATGCAAATGTAGCCGCAGAGACAGTTGTAGTATAAGTTGGGTTTCGGAAAAAGTCAAGTTCACCTATTCTCCTATCCAAAGTTAATGTCGTTCCTAGTGGAATGCTATAATTAAATTGATCATAAATAACATCATGCCGTACAACTACATACTTTGCACCTAATAACTCAAATATTTTTTGACTTGAGTTATCAAAAATGCAAGAGTATGCAAGGTTAATTATCTCAGAAGCCTTCGAAGGCCCTGCTTTGGGTTTAGCACTGATAACTGGAACAGGTAAGACTTGCTCTAAAATGCTAGTTATATCATGTTTACCATCGAATGCCCAAGGATGCTTTACAAATCGTAGCCAGTAAGGGGGGGGAAGAGAGAAAATTTTAAAATCTTGTTTCTGATCGATCAACCATTTTCTGCTATCATCATAATAGCTTGGGACATTGATCGGATTTAAAAAATCATTGTTAACTCCAGCGAACAGAGGCCAAGAATTAATTAAAATCATGACTATCACAAGAATTGGTAAAACTATCGACACCATTTCTTGAAAAATAAAAGATAGTTTAAGTCTAAACTTCCCTATAATAACTAAATAACTTTTAATATTTTTACTTCTAACTGATAATTCATTGAGAGTGATGCTCAATAAAAAAGCATAAGATAAAGCAACAGGTAGAAACGTATATGAAAAGCTTTTTGGAAACAACAATAAATCAAAAGGAGTAGGTACAACACTATTAATCCAAATATATAAATCTTTAATAAATGTAATTTTTACAATCATAATCATGAATATAGTATAAGAAAAAGATATTAACGTAAAGAATATGACTATTATATCTTTAGGGCGTATAATAATCGCCATGTATATAAGTATAATTAAAAATAAACTAACAATACGAGCCAAAAGGGAATTATAAAATAAACCATATTCA
>CAYNKU010000119.1:0-7214 GCA_964397865.1 uncultured Pirellulales bacterium
GCATGTTTCAACAAGCAGCGGGCTGGATGAGAGGATCGACAGTGAGATTTCAAGAAAGATGGCACAAGAGAAAGAAAAAGCATCAGTCCAAAGCGAGCTGAGAATAAGGGGAATAATTATGAGAAATAGAATGATAAAAATCGCGGTCGCGGCGGTGATAATTATCGCGGTGATCACTCAGTTGCCGTTATTTATAGGCCGGGACAGGCCGGCGGGGGTTGCGCTTGCAGGAGTTCTTGAAAGAATCGAGCAGGCACAGGCATTTATGTACCGTACGAAAATGGTTATGATGACAGCTATGGTGCCGGGCCAGGCCGCAAAGGAAACCAATGTAGAAGGTACGACACTGATATCAAACAACTACGGGATGAAAATGGATATGACGATGACCACGACAGACGCCAACAGCGAACCCAAAACAACCACTCAGCAAATGTATATTCTTCCTGAGCAGAAGGCGCTTACTATGGTTATGCCGGAGCAGAAGAAATATATGCAGATGGAACTTGAAGATGATTTACTTTCGAGGATGAAAAAGCAGAATAATGACCCGCGGGAGATGGTAAAGCAAATTATAAGGTGCGAGTATACCGAGCTGGGCCGATCGGTCATTGACGGGGTGGAGGTCGAAGGTTTTCAGACGACGGATCCTTCTTATTCCGGCGGTTCGGTTGAGGATGCTAATGTTATTTTGTGGGTGGATGTTGAAAAGTGGCTTCCCGTACGCACCGAGATGGATATTAAGATGGGCGAACAGATGGAAATGAGCGGTTTTATTTATGACTACCAGTGGGATGTTCCTGTTGAAGCGGGGGATTTTGAGCCGGTCATCCCGGAAGATTTTTCAGCCCTTACAAATGAAGCAGTGAAGATGCCAAGTATGACTGAAGAAGCAGCGATAGAAGGTTTGAAATTTTTTGGTGAAATTTTAGGGCAGTACCCGAAGAAGTTGAATTTAATGAATCTTATGCAGGAATTTACGGCCATTAGGGATAGTGAAAACTTAACGGAAGCAGGACTGAAATTCCGGGAAGAAATGAAACAGATGCGAAAAGAAGAAGGTGAAATCCCGGAAGAAGAGATGGTTAAAAAAATGATGGATATGATGCGGCCGATTCAATCGGTTGGTATGTTTTATATGATGCTGGTGCAGGATAAAAAAGACCCTGTGTACTATGGTGAATCTGTAGGGCCTGGAGATAGTGATCTGGTTTTAATGCGATGGAAGGTTTCCGAAGATCAGTACAGGGTGATTTATGGAGATTTGACGGCGGAGGATGTTTCCGCGGAGCAATTAACTCAAATGGAAGCGGGGCTGCCTTAAAAGATTGATTGGAAAGTAGAGTCGAAACCCGGCGATAAATCGCCGGGCTAACTATTTTTGTGGGAAGCGGTTATGGTATTACGGCAAAGCCTGGCGGTTTTTGGCTCTTGGGTGGGTTGAGGGGGTGCCGTTGGTGAAGACCTCGTCGGGGGCGAGCTTCATCATTTTATTGTTGTGGGTCCAGCTTGGAAATTTGTCTGTAGTTTCGGAGTCGGGGAACCGGCGGTAGATTATGCCGGGGACGTGTCTTTGAAGTGCCTCGAATGTGGCGTCGGGTCTTGCGATCCTGCTTGACCAGCTGGAGTAGTAGGCCGAGGAGTTCGAGGCGATTACCCACATACGGTTGTCAGAGGCGCGGGCGTTGATTATAGAGGGCATGGATTCGTCAAGGATGTTGGGGCCTTTATCGTTGGCATTGTAGAAGGAGTTGAACATGATTTTGACGCCCTGATGGCGGTAGTAGTTATACATTTCGGGATGACAGGCGTCATAGCAGATCAAAAAACCGCACTTATAGCCTTTGAGTTCCAGAACAACTCGGTGGTTGCCGGGGGTATAGGCTTTGAGGTCGCCTCTGGTGCAGATGGATTTGTCATAGCGGTCGACGATTTTACCTTGGTCGGAGATTATATAAACACAGTTGGTTGGTTTTTCGTCTTCGCTGATATAGTGAGTTGAGCCGAGTATGACCCAAATCTTGTGTTTTTTTGCCAGGGCCATTATTTCATGGGTTTCGGCTCGGAGTTTTTTCCAGTCGAAGTTGTCGAAGGATTTGAAATCCATATTCGCGTAGCCCGACAGCGCGGTTTCACAGAACTGTACGACGTCGGCATTGTTTTGGGCGGCCTCGACAATAAACTTTTTTATATACTCGGCGTTTGCGCTGATATCGCAGGAGACGGGGAACTGGGTGGCAGCGACTTTTAGTTTCTGCCGGGGCAGCTCAGTTGGGGCTTTAGCAGTGCTTACGCAGCCGGCGGAGACCACCAGGGCAATTAAGAATAACATTCTTAAAAGAGTCACTAATTTAGTCATTATTAAGATTCTCCGAATACAGGTTTTTAATTTGGCGGTCAAATATAATATAAACAGGGACGAATGTGAAGTGATTTCTGTAAGATTCCAGGCTGTGACCGGAACCGGCGGGGTATGATAATCGCGGAGTCGGGACCCGCCGAATAAATCGGCGGGCTAACTGTTTTTGTGGGACAACGGTTACGATATTACGGCATAGCCCTCCGACTGCGCTATGTACCATTCGGTGCATGGCTGCGCTCAAGGCAGGCTCTGGCGGTTTGTGGCTCTTGGGTGTTTCGAAGGTGTGCCGTTGGTGTAGACCTCGTTGCGGGCGATTTTCATCATTTTATCGTTGTGGGTCCAGCTTCGGTTTTTGTCGGTAGTTTCGGAGTCGGGGAACTGGCGGTAGAGTATGCCGGGGACGTGTCTTTGAAGAGCTTCGAATGAGGAATCCGGCCTTGCGATTCTGCTGGGCCAGCAGGAGTAGTGGGCTGAAGAGTTCGATGCGATCACCCACATTCGGTTGTCGGCGGCACGAACACTGATTGTCGCGGGAACGTATTCGTCGAGGATGTTGGGGCCCTTATGGTTGGCATTGTAGAAGGAGTTGAACATTATTTTGACGCCCTGGTGGCGGTAATAGTTATACATTTCGGGGTAACAGGAGTCGTAGCAGATTAGGAAGCCGCATTTGTAGCCTTTGAGGTCGAGCACGACGCGGTGGTTGCCGGGGGTGTAGGCCTTGAGGTCGCTCCTGGTGCAGATGGATTTGTCGTAGCGGTCGACGATTTTACCTTCGTCGGAGATGATGTAGAGGCAGTTGGTGGGTTTTTCGTCTTCACTGATATAATGAGTTGAGCCGAGGACGACCCAAATCTTATGCTTTTTCGCTAATTCCATTATTTCAAAGGTCGCAGTTCGGAGCTTTTTCCAATTGAAGTTGTCGAAGGATTTGAAGTCCATATTCGCATATCCCGATAGCGCGGTTTCGCAGAACTGGACGATGTCGGCGTTGTTTTGGGCGGCCTCGACGATGAACTTTTTGATCCAGTCGGCGTTTGCGCTGATATCGCCGGAGACGGGGAACTGGGTGGCTGCCACTTTGAATTTTTGCTTAAGCGGCTTGGTTGGTGCTTTAGCGGTGCTTACACAACCGGCAAAGACCACTATGATGATAAGGGTTAAGGTTTTTACGAGGGGTATGAATTTAGTCATTTTTAAGATTCTCCTGTTTGGGATTTTCAATTCGGGGGTCAAATATAATACAAACTGGAGTGAATGTGAAGAGGTTTTCGAGATGTTTCGTGGGGGCAGCCGATTTGGCCTTGCGGGCGGAATTTGCTTGACGCAACAGCACCGGAATAATAGACTCATCGCTTCGCCTAATAAGGGTGTTTTAAGGAGTAAAGTCAGGTGGAAGAAGCGATAGCAAAAGCCGGGGCCTTGATCGAGGCGATGGCGTATATCCGGCGGTTCCGTGGCAAGGTAGTTGTCGTCAAGCTCGGCGGAAGCGTGCTGGATGAGCCTGCGCTGGAGCGTAAGCTGTTGACGGATGTTGCGTTTATGGCGACGGTCGGGATACAGCCTGTGATCGTTCACGGCGGCGGTAAGGCGATTACCAAGGCGATGAACGAGTCAGGGCTGGAGCCTGTGTGGGTTCAGGGGCGGCGTTATACCGATGAGCGGACGCTGAGGATTGTCGAGCATACGCTGGTCAATAAGGTAAATACGCCAATTTGCAAGACGCTGACGGAGTTAGGCTGCGGGCCGATGGGGCTTCACTCGTTGAGCAGTTGTGTTTTGACCGCCAAGACGTTGCGGCTCGAAGGCGAGGGCGGCCGGAAGATCGACCTGGGTTTCGTGGGCAAGGTGGTTGATGTTAACGGTCCGCTGCTTCGGACGCTGTGCGAGGCAGGGACGATACCGGTGATAGCTTCGGTGGCGAAGGACCGCTCCGGCGGCAAACTTAATATCAATGCCGACAGCGCCGCCGGCAAGGTCGCCGCAGCGGTGGGCGCCGAGAAGCTGGTTATGGTAAGCGATACGCACGGGATACTGCGGGATACCAGCGATGCCGAGAGCAGGGTTTCGAGTGCTAATGAAGAGCAGATAAAAGAGATGATCGAGACGGGGATAATTGGCGGCGCGATGCTGCCGAAAGTCGAGGCTTGTATAACGGCCCTGGACGGCGGCGTGGGCAAGGCGCATACTATCGACGGCAGGATAGAGCATTCGCTGCTTTTGGAGATATATACCGACAAGGGTGTCGGGACACAGATAATTAAAGGATAAAAAAATTAAAAATTAAAAATAAAAATGCAAAATTGCGGAATCCCGACTCAAAATGCAAAATTGTGGAATCCCGACAAAGTCGGGATAACTTTTTGATACTGGATTCCCGCCTGCGCGGGAATGACAAAAAGAAGCGTTTTTTTTCGAGTGATTTTAACCGAAGACAAGTTTAAGGGAAGTAATTGATGGATACGCAGGAGACGATTGAGCTTTTTAATAAATATGTGATTGCTAACTACGGGCGTTTGCCGCGGGTGATCGTGCGGGGCGAGGGCAGTTATATTTATGACGCTGACGGTAATAAGATACTGGATATGTTCCCGGGCTGGGCGGTGAGCGGGATAGGTCACTGCCATCCGAAGGTCGTGGAGGCGCTGCGCCGGCAGGCGGGTGAGCTCTTGCATATCGATAATGTTTTTTATTCCGAGCCGCAGGGGGTGCTGGCGAAGATGCTCAGTGAACGCGGCTTTGGCGGGAAATGTTTTTTCTGCAACAGCGGCGCCGAGGCGAACGAGGCGGCATTGAAACTCGCGCGGCTGCATACGAGCAGTGAGAAGTATAAATTTATTACTGCCGAGGGGAGCTTTCACGGCCGAACATTCGCGACGGTGACGGCGACGGCGCAGCCCAAGTATCACGAGGGGTTTTTGCCTTTGCTGCCCGGATTTGTTTATGTGCCGTTTAACGATATCGCGGCCCTTGAGGCGGCGTTTAGTGATGAAGTCGCGGCGGTGATGGTCGAGCCGATTCAGGGTGAAGGGGGGATAAATATCGCTACGAAGGAGTATCTGGAGGCGATACGTCGGCTTTGTGACGAGAATGGGGCGGTAATGATACTCGACGAGGTTCAGACGGGGCTGGGCAGGACGGGTAAGTGGTTCGGATATCAGCATTATGATGTCGAGCCTGATATTATGACGATGGCCAAGGCGCTCGGGGGCGGGGTCGCGATAGGAGCGATCATGGCGAATGATGAAGTTGCGGCTTCGCTTGTGCCGGGTAAGCACGCTTCGACTTTCGGCGGCAATGCCCTGGCGTGTGCGGCCGGCGTTGCGGTGGTCGAGGCGATAGAAGAAGATAACCTCCTGGAGAACGCGGCCGAATTGGGTGAATACGCGAAGGGCAAACTCGAACAGCTCAAGCAGAAGCATTATATAATCGATCATGTTCGCGGTGTCGGGCTGATGATCGGGATTCAGCTTACCGGCAGCGGGGCAGCGATAGTGGATGAGTGTCTGGAGAAGGGACTTCGGATAAACTGCACACACGATACGGTGCTGCGATTTATGCCGGCGATGACGGCGACAAAAGATCAGATCGACGAGGCGGTTGAAATTCTGGATAGTGTTTTGGCAGAAAGTACAAAATGAAAGATTTTATTTCGATAAAAGAGACTTCGACGGAAGATTTAAAGGATTTATTGGTTCGAAGCGCCGAACTCAAGAAGTTATACAAATCCGGCGGGCGGGATATTTGTCTTAGCGGCAAAACGCTTGTGATGATTTTCGAGAAGCCGAGTCTGCGGACGCGGATGAGTTTTCAGGTCGCGATGACGGACCTGGGGGGCAGTACGATATATGTCAAGCCCGAAGATATCGGAGGCGCGATCGGTAAACGCGAGCCTGTCAAGGATATGGCGCGGGTTCTGGGGCGGTATGTTCAGGGTATTATGGCGAGAACTTTTTCGCACAGTACGGTGATCGAGCTGGCGGAGTATACCGATGTACCGGTGATAAATGCGCTCACCGACTGGTCGCATCCGTGCCAGGCGATGGCGGATGTTCTGACAATCCAGGAGCATACCGGCCGGGTAGAGGGAGTGAAGATCGCGTTTATCGGTGACGGCAATAACGTTGCGCGGTCGCTGGCGTTTGCCTGCGGTAAGTTAGGGATGAAAATGACCGTAGCGTCGCCGGCGGGTTATGAACTGGACGCCGAATCGGTCGAGGAAGCTAACGCGGTTTCGGGCGAATGCGTTTATCAGGTTAACGACCCGGCTGCGGCGGTTGCCGAAGCTGATATTATTTATACCGATACGTGGGTGAGTATGGGCCAGGAGGCGGATAAGCAGAAGCGGATCGAAGAGTTCGCGGGTTTTCAGGTTAATCTTGAACTGATTAAGCGGGCGCCTTCGGGGGCGAAGATTATGCACTGCCTGCCGGCATATAGAGGGATGGAGATAAGCGATGAGGCGGCAGAGTCGGCGAATTCCATTATATTCGACCAGGCGGAGAATCGTCTGCACTTTCAGCGGGCACTGCTGAAAAAACTAATGAGTTGACAACAATAGCTTGCTTGGCTTCGATTTATGCGTTATCCTAGGATTGAAGAGCAATATCATGAAAACACAACATAAAATAATCATAGGCGACTCAAGGCGAATGAGAGAGGTGCCGGATGGGTCGGTTCATCTTGTAATAACGTCCCCCCCCTATTGGCAACTAAAGGATTATGGCAAAGAGGAGCAAATAGGTTTTGATGATTCATATGCCGACTATATCAACAATTTGAACCTGGTTTGGAGCAAATGTTCAAGGGTGCTTCACAAAGGCTGCAAGCTATGTATCAATATAGGCGATCA
>CAYNKU010000120.1:0-7202 GCA_964397865.1 uncultured Pirellulales bacterium
ATTTTTGATTTCCGCCCAAGGAAGGAAAATGCAGGCCTGCTGGTGGGCAGGTCGAATTTTCCTGACGCCGTCCGGAATCAAAAAGATTCGCTTGACCGCCAAAATGAATTTTTAGAAGTACCCTTGACATTATCCGATTTGCGCAAAGCTTTTTCCAGCAAAATCCCGCAAATGTTCTCCGCCCGGCGGACAAGGATATCAGGAGCTGGGCAAATCGGCTTTTTTCCTGCGCAGAAGGTGGTTTTTGCCGTCTTCCAGGACCATATACAGCGAAGGTACCAAAAACAGTGTAATCATAGTGGCGAAGAGTACGCCGAAAGCCAGGCTTATCGCCATCGGAATCAGGAACCTCGCCTGAAGGCTCCGCTCTAACAGCATCGGGGCCAGACCGAAAAAGGTCGTAAGGGTAGTCAGCATGATCGGGCGGAACCTGCGGGTCGCGCAGTCGCGAATTATTGTGCTCAATTCCACCCCACCTTTCCTTTCACGATTAATAAGGTCTATAATTATCAGTGAATCGTTGACGACAACGCCCGCGAGCGCGACGATGCCGAACATCGAAAGGATGCTCAGGTTAAAACCCATTATAAGGTGTCCGATCGTCGCGCCGACGATGCCGAAAGGTATCGCCGACATAACGATAAGAGGCTGGGCGTAACTGCGGAACTGCATCGCGAGCAGTCCATAGATAGCGAGCATGGCGAGGACGAAATTGACCTTGAGACTGCCGAGGGATTCGTTTAGCTCGCGCTGTTCGCCGGCAAAGCGATACTTCAGACCCGGATACGTTCGCGCAAGCTGCGGAAGAACCCTCTCGTACAACTCGTCGTTGATCTGGTCGGCGTTGCCAACGGTATCATCGACGTCGGCGGAGACGTTTACCACTCGCCTGCGGTCAATCCGGCGAATAGTCGCATAGCCCCGGCCGTATTGGACTTCGGCAACTGCGGCGAAGGCAACCTCGGTGCCGTCGGACAGGCGGATACGCGTATTTTCAATGTCGCCGAGACTCTTGCGCTGCTCTTTGGGATAGCGCACCATTACCCTGATATCGTCGCGTCCTCTCTGGATGCGCTGAACCTCTTCGCCGTAAAAGCCCTGGCGAACCTGCCTGGCAAGGTCGGCAAGCGTAAGGCCGAGGGGACGGGCGGTATCCTTGAGGGCGAGTTTGATCTCGCCTTTACCGGCCTCGAAATTATCGGCGATATCGGTAACGCCGGCATACTGACGCAAAATATCTTTCATGGCCTCCGACGCCTCGAGGAGGGTGTCGAAATTCTGATGTGAAAGCTCGACATTGATAGCTTCGCCCGCGATACGAATTTCGGAGATGAAAGTAAGAGACGATACACCCGGAATTTCGCCGACGATCTCTCTCCAGCGGTTCATCAATATCACACTGGAAATATCGCGGTCTTCACCGGCGAGCAGTTCGACGTTGATCTCCGCGAGGTGGGCATCGGAGCCTAATTCCATATCCACGCTGTCGGGGCCGCCGGCGGTGAGTGATGGATGCGAGCCGATAGTTGTAGCGATGTGCTTCATAAGAGAGTCTTTGGCGGGGCGTTTGGCGTCATACTCGGCTATTGTCTGTTTTGCCGCCAGTTCGATTCTGCGGGCGACCTGCCGGGTCTGGCTGACAGGTGTGCCCTGGGGCATTGTCAGAGAGGCGATCATATTGTCGGCTTCGACGGGGTCTATGAATTTGAATTTGATATAGCCGCCTAAGATAAAACCGATCGTCAATAAAAATATGAAAAGGCCGACGGCCAAAGTAACGTATCGCCACTTGACCGCCCAGGTAACAAAACGTGCGAATCGGCTGTTGACAAAATTATCGAGCTTCTTGTCCGCGAAAATGCGAACCCTGTCAACGGAGCGGGTGAGCCTGTTCTCTATCGACACCCGGCTGGAAGCCAGATGGGCGGGCAGGATAAACAATGCCTCGACAAGCGAGACACTGAGCACACTTATCACGATAATCGGCATTACGCGCAGTATCTTGCCCATCATGCCGGTCGTGTATGAAAGAGGCAGGAACGCGAAGATGGTGGTCAAAACCGCCAGCGTCACTGGGATCGACATTTCCTTAGCGCCCTTGATCGAGGCGGCGATCGGACTCATCCCCTGCTCGCGGTATGTGAAGATGTTTTCGCCGACCACAATGGCATCGTCGACGACCAGGCCGAGCGACATTATAAAAGAAAATAGCGACATCATATTAATGGAGATATCGAACATCGGCATCAGCCAGAACGCGCCGAGAAATGATATGGGAATCCCCATCGTCGTCCAGAAGGCGAGCCTGATATTGAGGAAAACAGCCAGGCAGATAAAAACAAGCACCAGCCCGACGCAGGCATTTTTGCGAAGCAGCCCGATCCTCGATCTCAGGACGAGCGAATCATCCTCCCATAAAGCGATCGATATTCCCTCAGGCAGCAGTTTTTTCTTTTCAGCCACATATTCTTTGACGGTATCGGCGACATCAAGCGCACCCTGCTCGCCTATACGCGAAACTTTTATCAGTGCCGCCGGTTTGCCGTCGAATTTCGTGAAAAGATCCGTGTCCTCGAAATCATCTTTCACTACCGCTATATCGGAAAGTCTTATTTCCGTACCGTCGGCACCGGTAAGAACTATTATTTTCTCAAACTCCGGGCCGTAATATTTCTGCCCCTTGGTACGGAGCAGTATTTCGCCGCCCGTGGTCTTGACCGAACCAGCGGGTATATCGAGCGAAGAGTTCTTTACCACATTCGCGACCTCGTCGAAGGTCAGGCCGTATCGCCGCAGGGTTTTTTCAGAAACCTCTATCGAAATTTCGTAAGGACGAACGCCGTCTACGGTAACCTGGCTTATATTATCCATCGCGGTAAGGTCGTCGCGGATCTGCTCGGAGACTCTTTTAAGCACTTTTTCAGAGACATCCCCATAGACAACAATGGTAATGACGCGATGGCGGGTGGTTATCTCGGAAATGACGGGCTTTTCAGTCTCTTCGGGGAAGGTAATAATCCTGTCGATCTCGGCCTTGAGGTCGTCGAGTACCTCCTGGGTATCGGCGTATTCCTCGACCTCGACTATCGTCGTGCCTGCGCCTTCCGAGGCCATGGAGGTGATACGTTTTATCCCGTCCACCGCCGCTATCGCCTCCTCGACGCGAAGGGTTACACCGTCCTCGACATCAGCCGGCGAAGCGCCGCGGTAAGGAACCGTTATCGTTATCATATCGAGGCTGAATTCCGGAAAGACCTCCATCTTGATGGTGAAAATGCTCAGCAGCCCCGCCGCTATGATCAGCAGCATAAGGAGATTCGCCGCCACATGATTAGAGGCAAACCACGCCAGCGGACCGCGTTTTTCCTGAGAATCTTCCACTTACATCGCCTCCCCGCTGTCGGAGTTAATACTATTGGCGTCGGTTACTTCTTCGGTTTCGCCGTCGAGTCGAACACGCATCCCCTCACTGACAACATCCAGCGAGCTTAAAACGATAACGGAACTATCTTCGAGTCCCGAGACGACATAAGCAAAATCTTTATCCGAGCGGATAATATCGAGCTTTTTAATATGCAGCCTGTCGTTATTGACCACCCATACCTCGTTGCCGTTATGCACGGCGTCGCGAGGAATGGCCAGGGCGTTTTTCAGGATATGGCCCTCGATAATCACTTCGGCAAAAATCCCCGGCAGCAAAGGAGGCCTGCCGCCGGAGGTATCGAACGGGCCAGGAACCTCGATAACAACCGGTATGAGCCTCGATGTCTTGTCCACGCCGGCGGTAGTGCGTGCGACATGTCCCTGCCACGTGTGTACCGTTCCGCCGAAGTCGGCTTTGACGATCGCGGCGGTCTTGTCTTTCATCACAGCCCGGCCGTTAAACGAAACCGTCGCATCGGGAATATCGAACCAGGCGAGTTCGGAATCATCGAGGGGCAGTTCTATCTCAACGGCCTCGATACCGTAAGCCGAGCCGATCGCCCTGCCGGAAACAAGGTGCTGGCCGAGATCAACTGTCTCGCTGACGATCCTGACGTCGATAGGTAAAGTCAGAGACGTTCTTTCCAGGGCAAGCTGCGCAAAAGCCAGGCCGGCTTTTGCGGATTCGAGTTTCGCCTGCGCCTGGCGGATCTGGGGCTCTCGAAAGACAAGGGGCGAACTCGGCTGTGTATCGGGATTCAACTGCCGCCATTCCTCCCGGGCGACCTGGGCTTCGGCCTTTTCGAGATCGAGCTGAACGATAGCCTCGGCGACCGCCGCCTGGGCCTGCTGGACGGCTAATTCGTAATCACGCGGATCTATCTTCAGTAATTGCTCACCGGCCCGTACGAATCCGCCGGCGTTTAACTGCGGATGTATCGATACGACCCTGCCGGTAACCTCCGGGACGATGTCGACCATAACCTTCGGGCTGACCGAGCCGTAGCCGGTAACCAGCATCCTTATATCTCTGACTTCCACCACAGCGGACTCAACCAGCGGTACAAGCACTTCCGACTCGATGCGCTGCGGCGGCCTTTTGAATTTGACCAGCATAAACGCACCCAATGCGCCGACAGCGATTATGATAAGAAAAAGCCACCACTGCGCAAGGCCCAAACGTCCCGCGCCGAAATCGCGAATTTTATTTTCAGATGAAATCGAATTAATCCTGCTCTTCATACCTTTGATCCAATCTAACCTTCAATTTGTTCCCCGCCGGTCCAGTCGCCGCCCAGTGCCAGGAAAAGATTTATTCTCGCCGTCCAGATCCTGCCCTTGAGAAGTGCCAGTTCGTTTTCGGCTATCCTGCGACGCCTTTCGGATTCCAGAACAGTTAAAATACTCTCGACGCCCCTCCTGTACCGCTGCTGGGAAAGATTCTCGGCGGCGGCGGCTTCGGTGAGCCTGGTCCGGGCATGACCGAGTTCGAGTTGGAGCTTTTCTTCACGTACCAGTGCGTCCTCTACCTCACTCATCGCCGTCAGTACCGCCGCGGCATAGTTCGCCGCCGCCTCGGCGTGACGGGCCTTGGCACCTTCGACCTGACTTCGCAGCCGGCCGCCCTGGAATATCGGTTGAGTAATATTGATAATCGCGCCGTAAATCTCCGTTTCACTTTCGAATATATCGCTGAAACGATCCGCGCTTCGCCCGTAGGTACCTGTAAGAACCAGATCGGGGTAAAGCTGCGCGATACTGACGCCGATTCGCTCAGAGGCCCCCCGCAGAGTCTCTTCGGCGGCAATCAGGTCCGGACGCCTGTCAAGCAGTGACGCCGGCATACCAACGGGAACCGACTCCAAATCCGGCAAATCCGGCAGAGACCGCGGAAGATGCCCCGATGACCCCGGCGCTCGGGCAAGCAGTACGTCCAGCGCGTGATGAGCCCTTTCAAGGGTCGACTCGATGGCGGGCTCGAGGGCCTTTGCCGCGGCGAAATTCTCACGCGCAAGCCTGACGTCAACCGGCCCGACAAGTCCCTGGCTGTACCTGCGTTCGACGATTTCCAGGGTTCTGCGACGGCTCAGCGTATTGGCGCGCGCGATGTCGAGCAGCCGCTGGGTGGTCGCTATCTGAACCCTCGCATCGATGACACCGGCGATCAGGGAATTGGCAAGTGCCAGGCGGCTCGCTTCGGTCGCGAACATATCCGCTTCAGCGGCGCGGCCGGCGCGCCGCAGCCGGCCGAACAAATCGACCACGTAAGACACCGAAATATCCTGCGAATAGGTAGTGCTTAAATTACTGAATCGCCCGCCGCCGAAATTGAACGACCGCTTATTCCTGTCACGCATAAAATTATAGGATACCTGCGGCAATTGAGTGCCCCTGATTTCAGCAAGGGCGGCGCTTGCCTGAAGAACACGAGCCGCGGCCGCTTTCAGATCATAATTATTCTCGAGCGCCTCGAATACCAGCTCAGCCGTCACAGGATCGCCGAAGCGCTTCCACCAGTCGTTATTCTTTTCTAATTCGCCGCAGTCCTGACTGTGCCGCCGGGCCCAGTGATAACCTTCAGCGGTTTCTGCGGCGGTTACGGGTCGGCTGTAATCAGGCCCCACCGAACAACCCGAGATCAAAACCAGCCCGGCGAAGATCAGTAACATCAGCACGATATTATATTTTTTATTAAGCTGATTCATTTCTTTTGAGTATACCGTTTAATAATAATTCCGTAACCGCTTCGGTTCTGTCGGTAAGAACTTCCCGCCCTGCAGGCTCCAGCGAAGATTGCGAAATATTTTCTGCGCCCGTTTGGACAGCCGCGGACTCGGATGCGAAACCCCTTAGATAAAAACTCTGCAGAATTCCGTGGAGCGTTGCCGTCATCGCTTCAGCCGTTCTTTCCACATCCAGTTCCCGGCGAAAAAGTCCCATCTCTATTCCGTTTCGCAGATTATTCTGGATACGAACAATATAATCCTTATACAATTCTATAAACACCCGCTTATAATCGTCCTTGAATTCGCTGCGGACCTGCATCATTATCTCGATGAATTCGATATCTTTTTCGAAAAATGTGAAGTACGTCTTGACAGCCGCCGCAATCCTCTTTCGCGGGTCCGGCACAGTCTCGACATTGCTCATCATCACGTTGTAAAGCTTGAGCATACCATGTTCGAAAACCCCCAGAAATAACGCCTTCTTGTTCGCGAAGTACCTGTATATTGTACCCTTTCCAACTTTCAATTCATCAGAAATCTGGTCGATCGTGGTCCGGCGAAAACCCTTTTTTGCGAAAATCCGCTTGGCGACAGTAATAATCTCTTCCCTGCGCCTCTCGATCAGCTCGGTATTTTTGCTATCTGCTCCCGCCGACATTTCAAATCCTTTCAGTATAAGAAAACCGGCTATTTTCGCCCGTATTTGCCGATTCAGCTATAAAAACGCATAAAAATCGACAACCTCAAAAAAGCCGCCTAAGGCCACCCAACACACCAACCCTGTATCGCCGAATACAGCCTAAATCCTTTCTTTCACAGTATTTATGCCCCAGAACCTCTTGCGGACTGACCAGTCAGTCACATATACTAAAGTTTACCACATTCTGTTCGCCCTGCAAAGTGTTTTTAGGGGATTTTTAGACTTTTTGTTCATCTTGAAGCTGCTCGTGAGGATTTAAAAAGCATAAAATTTCAGCGCTGGGACGCAAAACATCACTAAAAAAAGTCAAAAAAAGACTAAAAAAGCTCAAAAAAGACAAAAAAAGTACCAGT
>CAYNKU010000121.1:0-7129 GCA_964397865.1 uncultured Pirellulales bacterium
GATTTTTTGGTAAATGAGGTTATGTTTAATCGCTCGCCGGCAGCTTCGGCGGAATGGTTTAGTTTTTCGCGGAGTTTTTTAAGGCCTCTTTGGGCGCGTTTTTTGGCGGCTTCGGTGGAGATGCCGATAGCTGAGGCGATGTCGTGAAAAGGCATATCGTGGACGATTCTCAGTGTGAGGACGGCCTGCTCGCTTGCGGGGAGGGTTCGGAGTATTTCCCGGGCGTCATAGGGCAGAGTTTTTTTCGATGGGGCAGACGTGAAGGAATCGACGATTTCATTTACGGCTTTCAGGTGCCTTTTTCGCCGGCGGAGCATGTCGATGCAGATATTGCGCAGGATGGTGTAGAACCAGCGTGAGAAGGGTTCGGCGGTGTTGTAGCGGTTTCGGCTGCGGAGGACGCGGAGGAAGGTTTCCTGGACGGCGTCTTCGGCGAGGATGTTGTCGAGCAGTATCTGCCGGGCTACGGCGAGGGCCGGGGGGGTGTAGCGCGAGAGGAGCTTTTCGAATGCGCGGGGGTCCGAGCGGCGGGCGAACTCGGCCATGAGGGCCTCGGGCGCGGGTGCGGAGCAGGTTAGAGGATTTTTGTCAATTTTCATTGGTATCGCGCTTTCAAGCCAGGACTCGGCCGGGACTCAGATAACCTGGTGGGGTAAAGACCCCACCCTACAAGGACTCAGATAACCTGGTGGGGTAAAGACCCCACCCTACAAGGACTCGGCCAGTACCCGGCCAATATCCACAAACATTATTCAGGCAGGTATGTTAACGGATTATCCGCTCGGATGCAAGTAACTCAAACTGACCGACTGGTCGGTTTGAGCGTGTGTCGTCGTGCGTATGTCGTATATCGTGATGCGTATGTCGTATGTCGTATATCGTATGTCGTCGTGCGTATTGAGATGTTAATAACAGTTTATTATCGTCCCAAAGTTTGTGGGTGAATTGCTAAGTCGAAGCATCGAGAAAAATCGTGCGGGGCCCCATAGGTCAAAATTACCCCCCGCCTGCCCTAATTTTGCCCTATGCCCAAACGATTTTTCCCTTGACTGGATTCCCTGATGCCGGAAGTTATCAAGGTATCCACAAATTTTGAGATGTTAATAACAGTTTGGTGGGGTAAAGAGCCCACCCTGCTTGTTAATCAAAACGGTCAGTTTGAATAAAGAACTTGTTAGCCGATATATGGCGCTTATTGGCCGGGGCCTGCCTGCCAATTGTCGGCAAGGGTGTCAAAATCATAAAAATTAACGCTGCCGTCGCCGTCAGGTGCGGGATATATGTCAACAAGCGGTTCGGTGGTCAGCCAGTAAGTCGCCAAAGTCTTCAAATCATCGTAATCGACGGCGCAGTTCTGGTCAAAATCGCCGGCGACCGACAAGACTTTGAACGACCATACATCGCCTTCGGTCTGGCCCACGCGGTTTTTGGCTACAACCTTCCAGTAATAGGTTTCACAGGCCGAGAGCAGTTCACCCGGTGTCGGCGTAGGATCGCATTGGGGCTGGGCAATATCACCGCAAATCTTAGCAGAAGGCGGATTGACCGTATCGAAATATACATCGTAAGTCGTCAGGTCAATTAAATCGGCAAACTCGGTCGTGCGTGTAACGATTTCCCAGGTGGGACAGCCTGAATCGGGACAGACATTAGAACGGTCGCAGGTTCCGTCCTCAACAAAATCTTCATTGCCTGCAACCAGAATGCCTTCAACCACAAGTGTATTGGCATTAAAGACGGCCGAGCCTGAATTGCCCGCCAATGTATCGAGGTTCGCCTCGAAAGAGGAGGCGGCTGAATTATCACGAACGGTCGCACCGCCGGCATACTTCCTCGGTATGCCGAAGGGATGGCCTATTACAACAAGGGGGTCGCCCTCGGCCACTTCGCCCTCGGAGCGAACAGACAGCGGCGTATGGCCGATGACCGGCCTGTCAAGTCTGACCATTGCCCAGTCGGAAGAACCGGTTTGCGTGGCGATAATCTCACTGCAATAATAAACGTCGCAGGCATCTACGGTTAAGACCGGCGTGGAGGCATCGAGCATAACAAAGCCAAATACAAACGCTATGTCACCACAACTGCCGGGGTCGGCGCAATGGCCCGCGGTAGCTACAATATCCGGCGCGACAAGAAATCCGGAACACAAGGCGGGGCTGGGCTGGTCGCGGAACGGCTCATCGGGACAAAGAGGGTTGCCGGTTCCAATGGGGTCGCTCCAGAGGTAGTACTGCGCAAATGTCTCGGGCGGCAGTGAATACGTTCCATCGCCGTTATAGGTCAGTTCGGAGGCCGAGAGAATGGCAACGGTCGAATCGCCAACGGCCAGCAGGTCAGGATCGGAGACCTGGTAGTGGTCGAGCCGGTCGTCGGCGCCGTAAATGACTTTCTCTATTTCGCTTGGGAATTTGGACTTTTCGTCCCGCGGGAGTTTTGACTTCGCTATTCCGCCGTTCCATGAAAGCATCGTATCGGGGGGTATGCTGTCGGCAGCGTTCGAGGGGTTTTCAAGGTCCGGCGCAGGGGGCAGGCTGCCGCACTCGGCGGTTACCTCAAGATCGTAATCGCCCACAGCGTCATTGTATCCGGCTATGCGGATATAATAAGTTTCGCCTGCGGTTACACTCATTATCAATCGTGACTGATACGTTTCGCCGTAATCGTCGTTGCATGCCAGTTCCGTTCCGCCGCAGGAGTCATAAACGCTCAATGTCGTATCAAAAGCGCTTCCCAGAAGACTTATCGTCGCCGTTGCCGTGCAGGTCGGCGTGTAGTGATACCACACATCGGCGTTATCGTTGTAACCACAGCCGCTGGTGGTCGATCCGGTGGCGCCGACAGTCGAGCCTTCATACACAATATCTTCGGTTACTTCGTTGGCGTCGATGCAATCATCATTTGGCGGCGGCGGGACAGTAGTTTCGTAATAAACCTTTATCCACCAGTAATCGATATAGCCGGTATAGTCGGAACATACATCCATCGCCCAGAGAGTCCAATACTGATTCACGGCCTGGTCGTTGAACACGGTGATTCCGGTCTCGGTCTCGTTGATATTGTGCGCACTTCCACCTTCACAATCCCACAGCGGGTACTCGGCAACGAGTCCGCCATCTGACACATCGACAAGCAGGTCGCTAATCCTCATATGGATAATCTCGTAATGAACATCCACACCGCTGACAACCGCCCCGCCGGGGGCACTATTTATATATATGTCACTGTAACCCCAGTCACTTTCGGGTATTGTGACATTTGTGCCGTTCGAGGCGGTTTCATAAGAAGCTCCGGCGGAGGTTTTAAGTCGCTCGCCGCCTTCGATGAGGATGTATTTTCTGCCGGTCTCGACATCAAGAGCTGTTTTAACGGTGTGTTTTATAGTCGGTTTATCCGGCTGTAGAGCAAGGGGTGTTTTTTCGGCGCTATCGGCATAGGAAGCTGCCGTAAATGCACTAATAATAATTATCAACCATGAAATGAATAGAACTTTTCGCATTCCCTTGCCTCCGTTTTAAAAATAAAAACTCCCCACCTTCTCTTGCGCTTCTCATTGGAAAGCTTAAAAAGCTATTTCTCGCTGTTGAAGTATAATTATTTTACAAAAAAACGATGCAATCTGTCAATATTTTCTTTTTCGGTCGCGATTGCTTTACTCAAACTGACCGATTTGTTTGAAATCGGTCAGTTCGAGCGTCGTGCGTATATCGTATATCGCAGGTGCGTATTGAATCGTGTAATAACAATTTGGTGGGGTAAAGACCCCACCCTACAAAGACTTTTGCGCACAAATATTGCAAAAACATTACTTAAACAGGGTTTTTATGTCTTCGGGGCGGAGGGGGCAAACCGGATCGAAGGCATCAGTTGTCATGTATTTTAAGAGGCTGTGTCTTAGCCGGCGGGCGGCGAGGCGATTTTCGAGGTTAGTTTCGATATCAGCGGAACAAACGAGCAGTTTACCTTCTTCGACGGCGGCCTCGAAAACAAGGGCGAGTTTTTTGGGGTCGTGCCAGTCGGGTACGACCTGGACGATGGGCTGGAGCTTTGCGGGCAGTGAATCGAGCTCCATTGCCGCGCCTTTTGTCATAAGCTGCCACCACTGCCAGTTACTGTGATAGTCGGTGGGAAATTCGCTCAGGGCGGGGTGGTTGGGGTCGCAGAGGATTCCCATTGTGTGCGGCGGTCGGCCTTCGGTCCAGAAAGTGTTCCAGAAGATCGATGAGAAACCCAGTTCGACATCGGTTTTGACGGTTTTCGGTTTGGCGGTGAGCAGGACTTTGCCGCTGTTTCGCAACGTTGTAAGGGCGGTATCGTCGAGTGAGTCGGTTATCAGGATATTTTCTACGTCGGCGGCGGCTTCGAAACTCGGCTGGTTGGGGTAGACCCATATATCCCAGTCGTTCTCGAATTCAGTATCCTTTATTCCGACGATCAATTTGAGCTGTCGGGGTGAGTTAACGCTATTGAGGGGGACGTTGATAGTGTCAATGGCGGTTATTTTGCCTCTTGGGAGGTTGGGGATCGCTATTTGGCCCGATTTTATTTCGACGCCGTTTTTGTCTATGAGCTTCCAGTATACCCGGGGGGAGGGGATGTCGCGGTCGCCGAAATGATAAATCTCCAGGTGGGCTGAGAAGGTTTCGCTTTGGGTGAAAATATACTTCGCAAAGCGGGCGAGCGGGACGGTGGTATTGCAGAAGCGAGTCCACTGCTTTTGGGTTATGTGAGGTTTTGGGTCCCAGAAGGGGTCGAGTATTCCCACGAGGGCGGTACCCTGGCCGGGGAAATCATGGAGGTCGAGAAGCTGGAAGTTGCCGAAATTTGGTGTCCGGAGGATGGATTCGATGTTTTCCTTGTAGCACAAGACCTGGAGTTTTCCCGAGGCCATGAGGAAATCTTTGGCCTGGTGCAGCATGCCTTTTTCCTGGAGAAAATCCCTGAATATCTCGAAATTTTTGGGTTTGAGGACGCCGGTGTATTTAGGCATCTCGTCGAAGTTGGGGTATACGCACCACTGGCCGGCTTCGTGAGTGACAAAGGGGATATCGAACCTGGCGACGATGGTATTGTAATCGAGTATTGTTTGCGGGGGCTCGTTTTCTATCCTGTTTCTCATTCCCCATCTCGTCCACCATTCGGTGGTTGAGGTGCAGTGGAAGTCGCTTGCTTCGGTGAGAGGGCCGTCGGCTCCGGTGGCGTATAGTCGGCGGCTGTCGCGGTCGCGAAAATGCTTAACGAATCGGCCGAGCCATTGTTTTTTATTTTCGCCTGCGGGTTCGTTGCCGTAAGTCATCATTGTAAAGCTCGGGTGGCTGCCGTAGCGGTCGAGGATTCGCTCGGCTTCGGCGTAGACCCAATCGTCGATCCTTGCACCGCCGCCTATAGTAACACCCGCGTTAGCCCATGCCCCGCATTCGACCTGGTAATAGAAGCCAAGCTCATCAGCCGCGATAAAAGCCGCTTCGGGCGGGCAATGCGAATGGAAACGGATGTGGTTGAGGCCGTGAGCCTTGCAGGCGCGAATAACCTTTTTCCATGATTCGACGTCCGTGGGCGGGTAACCTGTAAGCGGGAAGACGCAGCATTCGAGGGTGCCTCTCAGGGAAATCGGCCGGCCGTTTAACAAAAGCTGTGTTCGGTCGCTGCCAATCTTTCGCATACCGAAGGTTGTGACATTTTGTGAGCGGCCGGCTTCGCTGGTGAGGGTTGTTTTGAGGTCGTAAAGATTGGGGTTGAACTCGTCCCAGGTCTTCAGCCTGGTTTTCAGGGCAATTACGTTTTCATAGGTGTTGACAGCTTTGTCGATATTGACATCGAAGGTGTGCTGCTCGATTGTTTTGCCCTTATCATCCCGGATTTCGAATTTCAGTTGTGCCGGAACCGTGATATCCCGGCTGCTGTCGGTTCGGACTTTTACCCGAATGGAGTTATTATGCAAATCGGGGAAGACCTGGACATTATCGACGCGAAGGGGGGCGTCGGCGAGCAGTTGTATCTTTCCGATGATGCCGTTCCAGTTGGTCTGCGTGTGGTCGGTGACGCTGTGGGCGTTACGGCCTATGTCGACTATCATCCTGTTATCGACGCGGATAGTTATCAGGTGCTCGCCGGAGGTGAGGCAGTCGGAGAGGTCGTAAACGTGGGGGGTGGATAAGGAATCGTTCGAGCCGATTTGCTTATCATCGACCCAGATGGTGCTTTGCCAGTGGACGCGTTCGAGATAGAGGGTTATATTTTTGCCGGCCCAGGAGGCGGGGATATTGACTTTTTTTTGATACCAGGCGGGGTTTTTGTAGTATTTGTCGGGCAGGAGCCAGCAGGGCAACTTGAAATTATCCTTTGTCCTGTACTTGTCATATCTCGGCAGACCGAAACCCTTTTCACTATCTTTGTCGCCGCGTTTACCCCATGAAATGTAATCCGCGGTCCAGGGGGTATCGATCGAGACGTCGTCGCCGAAGCCTCTTTGCCGGAGGGATGCGGGCAGTTCGATGGTGTCGCCGAGGGCCCGGGTGAACCACATCTGTTCGGAGCCGATGTCGTTGGGGTCAAGGCGGAGGTGCCACGGCCCCGCCAGGTCCATAGTCTCGGCGCTAATCGCCGAACAGGTCATAAATAAGCAGCACAAAATGAAAGTGACATACCTTTTTAAAGCTGAAGGTGCCATTATTTTGCCTCCGAAGGAATTCTTTACTGTTTTGCTGATCGTTTACGCGTTGCCTTTGTAGCCGAGAAGTCTCGCAGGCAGGAACAGAATGCTTTTTATCAGAGCCAGAAAGGCCTCCATCAGAGTTGCCACAATTCGAAACGGTATCGACAGCAGCCAAACGAGGGGCCATAAGATCAGCGCTAATATCGCAATCGGCCAGCAGAGAACCAGCAGAATAGACCAGAGAATCATAATCAGCAATACTTTCATAATTTATCCTCAGCTAATCTGTAAAGTTGTCATTAAAATAGTTTTGTGATGTCATTATGCCAGTCGAGGTCTGTGGGGTAAAGGGAAAACGGCAAGCGAAACGGGTATGGCAGGTTTTTCGCTTTTTTGGGTTTTTCAGGCTAAAATCCGGGGTAAATTTCAAAAAGATGTACCGTGATCGCAATTTCGGGCGGATTAAAGGGGTGAAAG
>CAYNKU010000122.1:0-2483 GCA_964397865.1 uncultured Pirellulales bacterium
TTCCAGCCCTCTATATAAGCACTGGCGATCTCATCGGCCGTACTCTCATTGGGCATATTGATGGTCTTACTGATCGCGCCCGATATAAAAGGCTGCACCGCCGCCATCATCTTCAGATGAGCCATATAATGGATACATCTCTTGCCGCCCCGCGGCTTGAACGCGCAGTCGAATATCGCCAGATGTTCCGGATCGAGCTTCTTCGCACCCTCGATATTCTCATTCTTATCTATATAATCACAAATCTCTTTTATATCGTCCGCGCCGTAACCCAGCCGCTCGAGCGCCATCGGAACCGTCCTATTGACGAGTTTCAGCATCCCGCCGCCCGCCAGCAGCTTGTACTTCACAAGCGCTATATCAGGCTCGACGCCCGTCGTATCGCAGTCCATCATAAAACCGATCGTCCCGGTCGGCGCCAGTACCGTCGCCTGGGCGTTGCGGAAACCAACCTTCGAGCCGGCGTCAAAGGCCTCGTCCCACGCATCCTTGGCGGCATTACGCAGATCCTCCGGGCACTGCGATTCCGGTATCCCATAGGCGTGCTTGCGATGCATGCCTATAACCTTGAGCATCGCCTCGGAATTCTTGCCGAACTTCTCGAACGCCCCCTTGACCTTCGCCAACTCCGCGCTCACCGCGTAAGCCGTCCCCGTCAGCAGAGCACTTATCGCCGACGCCAGCGCTCTGGCCTGGTCCGAATCGTAAGCCATCGCAAGACTCATCACCAGCGATCCCAGATTCGCGTAACCAAGACCCAAAGGCCTAAAGCAATGACTGTTCAAAGCTATCTGCCTGTCCGGATAGCTGCCGTTATCGACCAGTATCTCCTGGGCGATAATGAAAGTGCGAATCGCCTTCTTAAAAGCCGCGATATCGAACGAACCATCATCCTTACGGAACTTCATCAGGTTAAGCGAAGCGAGATTACACGCCGAATCATCGACAAACATATACTCACTGCACGGGTTCGAGGCGTTTATAGGCCCCGAAGCAGGACAAGTATGCCAGCGGTTGATCGTGCTGTGATACTGAACACCCGGATCGCCGCAAATCCTCGTACCCTCGGCTATCAGGTCCATCAGCTCACGCGCCGAATGCTCCTGCGCCTTCTCACCCGTTGTCACCGCGTAAGTCACCCACTTCTCGTCTTTCTCCGCCGCCTGCATAAACTCATCGGTAACCCGAACCGAAAGATTCGAATTCTGGAACATAACACTGTTATATGCCTCCTGGTTATATTCGCCGCAGTAGCCCGCCTCGATCAGCGCCCAGGCCTTCTTCTCTTCCTCGGTCTTAGAGGTAATAAATTCTTTGATATCCGGATGATCGACCTTCAGCGACTGCATCTTCGCCGCGCGACGAGTCTTACCGCCCGACTTGATAACCGCCGCGATCTGGTCATAGACCCGCATAAAACTCAACGGCCCACTCGGCTTACCGCCGCCCGAGAGCTTTTCCTTACTGCTGCGAAGCGTCGAAAGATCCGTCCCTGTTCCCGAACCGTGCTTGAAAAGCATCGCCTCGCTCGTCGCAAGACGCATTATATCGCCCATCGAATCCTTCACCGACTGGATAAAACACGCCGACGCCTGCGGATACTCATAACTGCTCTCACAGGCCGCCGCATCCTTGGTCCGCTCGTCCCAGTGGTAGTTATGCTTACTGCCCTTAATCCTGTAAACATCATGAAGCCCGACATTAAACCACACCGGCGAATTGAACGAACCGTACTGATGCATGCAAAGCCACACCAGTTCCTCATAAAATACCTCGGCATCCTCGCCGCTGGCGAAATACCCGTCCCTTATGCCGCGATCGGCTATCGCCCTGCAGACCCGGTGCACAAGCTGCTTGACCGAATTCTCACGCTGACCGGTTTCGATATCTCCGTAGAAATACTTACTCGCTACAACCTTCGTCGCAAGCTGACTCCAGAAAACAGGAACCTCGATATCCCCCTGCTCGAAGATCGCCTCGCCGCTGTCACTGGCGATCTTCGCCGAACGCTTCTCCCACTCGATATCATCGAACGGGTGAACACCCTCGGTCGAGAAATATCTCTCGATCTTTAAAGCTGCCGGATTGCCGGAATCCGAAATGGCCTTTGCCTGATGTTCTTTGCTCTCAAAAGGGTTTTCCGGGTCAAACTTCTGCGTCATTTAAGCGCCTCCATGCGAAATCCGCGGCAAAAAACTTCCACAATATACAGTGCAAATCCCCCCTCGGGATACCTTCACACTAAAATTAACGGCAAAAAACATACCACAACATATAGCACAAATCCCACCGGGGAAACAAGATGTAGTTGAAAAACTACGTTTGTATTTATATCCAATTTCACAAAACCTGCCAAGACTAAATTTGCAATTTTTTCCGTAAATTTGTAAACCTTTTTATTAGTCCTTGTAACTACTGAATCTATGTGTGAAAAATTTTTTATAATTCTTCTTGCACCTTCGTCATCACCTGTGAACTTTTAA
>CAYNKU010000122.1:2583-4257 GCA_964397865.1 uncultured Pirellulales bacterium
TGAAAAATTTTTTATAATTCTTCTTGCACCTTCGTCATCACCTGTGAACTTTTAAGACTGACTGCGTTTTTGCCTTTTCTTTTTTGCATTTTGCTTTCTCATTTTTGATTTCTATCGCCGCCGCTGTGAAGTTACAATAAAACCATGAAAGAAACCAATTATCTAAAGACCGTTAAAAAACAAATCGGCTCTTTCCCCGCCGCACCGGGCCTTTACTTTATGAAAGACGCCGCCGACAAAGTCCTCTACATCGGAAAAGCAAAGAATCTGCGCTCAAGAGTCGCGAGCTACTTCGCCGACTCGGCGGACCTCGCCGAATCCCGAGGCCCCATGATCGCTGAGATGATTAAAAAAGTCAAATCCGTCGATTTCTTGGAAACCGAAAACGAAGTCGACGCCATGCTCCAGGAAGCACGCCTCATAAAAGACATCCGCCCGCCCTATAACTCCGACCTTACCGACGACAAGACCTTCCCCTACCTCGAAATAACCACCTCCGACGATTTCCCCGGCGTTTATATCACAAGAAAACCCCGCCAAAAAGGTACAAGGCTCTTCGGCCCGTTCGCCGGCGCAAGAGACCTCCGCAACGTCCTCGTAATACTCCAGAAAATCTTCAAATTCCGCACCTGCACCCTCAAGATCACCGACGGCAACCCGAAGCTGAAATTCTTCCGCCCCTGCCTCTTATACAGCATCAAACAGTGCGCCGCACCCTGCGCTGCTAAAATAGATAAACCCGAGTACAAACAGATCATCGCCGACCTCATAAAATTCCTCAAATCAAAACGCTCCGCCGTCCTCCGCCAACTCAACAAACAAATGTCCCAGGCCGCCGATGCCAAAGAATACGAAAAGGCCGCACTGCTCCGTGACCGTATCCGCCTGATAGAGCAGCTCGACCGTCGCGGAGAGCCCGATGAAAACCTCCAGCCCGAAGTCTTCGCCTCCGACCCCGCCGAAGCTCTCGTCAAACTCCAGAAAATCCTCCAGACCCCCAACCCCGTCCGCATCATCGAAGGTATCGACATCGCACACATCTCGGGCTCCGAGGCCGTCGGCTCACTCGTCAAATTCATCGACGGCCGCCCGTTCAAGGCGGGCTACCGCCGATTCAAAATAAAAACCGTAAAAGGCGTCGACGACTGCGCAATGATCGCCGAAGTCGTAAAAAGAAGATACAAATACGCACTCGCCGGCGAAGAACTCTGGCCCGACCTGGTCCTCATCGACGGCGGCATAGGCCAGCTCCACGCCGCACAATCGGCGTTTAAGGCCTTAAACGCCCCCGAACCAAAAATCGCCGCACTCGCGAAAAAACTCGAAGAGCTCTACCTGCCCAACCGTACCAAACCGGCCAAACCCCTCAAACTCCCCCCTAATTCACCCGCCCTCAAACTGCTGCAATACGTTAGAGACGAAGCCCACCGCTTCGCCCAGCACTACCACCACCTCCTCAGAAACAAAAAACTGCTCAACAGCAAAAAGAAAAAGGGGCGGTGATATACTCACAGCCCCTTGATTCACATAACAATAACAGATTTATATTTTTAAATCTATACCCGGCGTTTTCTCAGCAGACCTAAAGCACCAAGGCTAAACAAAGCGATCGTTGTCGGCTCAGGCGTTATCACAAAAGCCAGATCGATCGACTCTCCCTCGAACGGATGGCCA
>CAYNKU010000122.1:4357-7109 GCA_964397865.1 uncultured Pirellulales bacterium
CCGGTTTGAATACAAAGGAAATCATCCGCCAAAACCTTCGGATCCGTAGCATAGATGTCAATACCCGTCGGGCTAAGATCAGGAAGCTGTACATACTTCGCGGGATCGGACACATCCCAATCTGCCAAAGCTGTCCCGCAGACAAACAACAAACACAAACTCACTGCCATTAATTTCTTCATAGTCCGCATCCTCCTTAAAAGAAACCCTTCGATATAAACGACCGCTTTTCTAACGGCACAAAAAAGTCTTCCAAACCTTGCGGAGTTTCCTCGTCCCCCATCAATGCGGTTTTGCTCATTAGCCCAAGAGCACTTAATGCCCGAAATCCAGCCGCGCAAAAAACGACTCTTATGCCTGCAAAAGCTTAAAAAAGTTCAAAAAAACTCAAAAAAGCTCAAACCAACAACACGTGAGTTTTCTTCCACCCCTATAGTATCGGTATTAACTTAAACATACCCACTACCATTTGTCAAGATAAATTTTCTCAAAATACAGGCTTTTTTATCACTTTTCCGCCCCCCGCCAGGCCGACTCGTCGCAACTTCATTAAATCCAGATATTTACAACACACACCCCCACCCGCCTTTAAGCTGCCCCAGCACATAAGAGACAAAGCCCACCGCTTCGCCCAACTCCATAATCTCTTGCAAAACAAAAAACTGCTGAATAATTAACCAGAGAACTCAATATATCACGGGTGAGAGTAGCGCGAATGTTAAATCAATAGAATCAACATGTGACATCGAAAAGCAAAACTGTGCTGTCGTTACAAACCTGGGTCATACAATAATTCTATGCCGGGATTACTTTCCTTTATATTTGGAATGTGAATCTGATATGTATCTTTGCTGAGGGTATTTCCTCGAATATCTAAATAAAGCAGTCCCTTAAGCCTTGTAAGAGCTTTGATGTTATTAATATGATTATTGCTCAAATCCATCCATTTCAAGTTGGGTAGGCGTGAGAGGGGAACGATGTTTTTAACTCGGTTACCCGATAGGTCAAGTTTTTCAACTTGAGTTAATTTTGCCAACGGGGCACAATTCACTATATTGTTACGGTTTAAGAATAATTCTTTTAGATTGCTTAACTTTGAAAGAGGCAACAGGTTTCCTATGTGATTGTATTGCAAATCCAATGTTTCAAGGCCAATTAATTTTGATATCACAGAAAGACTGCTGATTTTGTTTCCACGTAAGCACAGAGAAGTTAAGCCTGTTAGGGTTTGCAGAGGTATTATATTGTCCAATTGACAGTCTCGTAAATCCAACTTTCTGAGATTGCTCAGACCTGAAAGAGCAGAGATATCTTCAATTCTATTGTCCCCAATCTCAAGAATTGTAAGATTCGTTAAATTGGAAACAGGAGAAATATTGCTAATCTGATTCTTAGAAAAATTCAAATGTTTTAGACTGGTAAGGCCCGCAAGGGGTGTTATGTCTTTAATTTGATTCTCTCGAATAAACAACAGTTGCAGTTTTACAAGATCAGACAGAGGGGTTATATCTTTGATTCTATTTCTATCTATGAACGCTGTTTCCATATCTTTTAATCTTGACAGAGCGCTAATATTTTCAATTTCGTTAAAAGGAATATGCAAAAATCTGAGTTTCTTCATGTTAGCTATAGGGGTAATATCTTTCACTCGGTTGTGAGCGAAATCCAAATGCTCCATATTCGTTAGTTTGCTCAATGGTGTTATATCACTGACTTGATTTTTTACGATATTGAGTAATTTTAAGTCAGTTAGCTCAGATAAGGCTGAGATATCAGTCGTATTATTTTCTGCCATATTCAAAATCTCAAGCTCACGCATGCCGGCAAGAGCAGATATATCTCTTATCTTGTTGGTTCTTATCTCAAGCGTTTTCATTTTGACCATTTTTGAAAGCGCAGATATATCAGTAACTTGATTTTCTCTTAAATTAAGATCAGTCAGATTTACAAGTTTGCTAAGTGGTTTGATATTTTTAATTTGGTTCCGGCCCAGCACCAATGACTGTAATTTTACCAATTCTGAAAGGCTGGATAGATTGTTTATTTGATTACCCCAGAGATTTAAGTTTTGTAAGTTTATGCAATATTCCAGACCATTTACTATCTTAATACCTCTTTTAGCTGCTACGAGTGAGGTTAATATTTCCGCATCACCTTTGGTAATTTCCTTTACATTAGTTCCTAATGAATGAACTACAGCTGCGTGTAAGTTTTTATCAGCGAAATGTGCTGTTTCTTGTGATAATGAAACAACGGATATCGCCAGTACCAGAAATGGGGTTAGATATAAAATTTTCTTGATTTGTTTACTTCCGTAAATGCATTTCTATAAATAATTCCCATAGGTCTGGGATTTTCTATTCATGCTTACTCAATTATGCCGCCAGACACTATTTCCGATATAATATCAAGACTTTTTTTCAATTGCAACCTTCGAAATTTTAACAACCCTGAGACTGTAATACGTAAGAGACTCCCATATATAACACACCCCACTTTGTGTTTTACGTACCTGTTTCTTTCAATAGACCCCTGATCCGCACGTCATCGCCGAAACGCTTTATATCGACATCGCGCAGGTCAACCCCCTCCGCCAATTCCGCCATCGGCCCGCTTACATTCACACTGCCTTGGCCCCCGAGTATCTTCGCCGCAATATAAACCCACACCTCATCAGCCAGGCCTCGCTTCAAAAATGAACTCAAGACCCGCGGCCCGCCCTCCACGAGTAACTGCGAGACCCCCTGCTCCG
>CAYNKU010000123.1:0-7011 GCA_964397865.1 uncultured Pirellulales bacterium
CGCTGCCGGAGCGGCGGTATCTCGAGATTAACCACATTTAGTCGGTAGTACAAATCAGCGCGGAAAGCACCTTCACGCACCAGTTCCCGAAGGTCACAGTTGGACGCACACAGAACACGAACATCGATCGGATAAGATTTTGTCGACCCTAAAGGTGTTACGCTGTTTTCCTGAAGAACTCGAAGAAGTTTCGCCTGAAGCTCAAGCGGTATCTCGCTTATTTCATCGAGGAAGATCGTGCCGCTGTCGGCGGCCCTGAAGAAGCCGAGCGTAGTATCGACCGCCCCGGTAAACGCGCCCCTGGTATGGCCGAAAAGCTGACTTTCGAATAACTGGCCTGTCAGAGTCGTACAATCGACCGGGATGAAAACGTTATTACCCCGGCTGCTGCAACTGTGGACCTTTCGGGCGACCATCTCCTTACCAACGCCCGTCTCACCTGTTATTATCACCGAGCACCTGCGCTGTGCGATTACCTCGATTATCTCAAGAATCGAATTAAAGGCGTCGGAAGTGCCGATAAGCTCAGGGCCATAAACCGCACTCGAGGGCCTTGCCTGCGCAGAAGAATTGCCTTGATTGCCGGCCTTTTTAAATCTCTGGATAGACCTCCGTCCCCCAGGGGGGCTGATGTTAAGCTCTTCTCTGGTCACCGTAAACTAACTTCTCTTCTCCATTGCGGGTCAAAAATCACCCTGGCCCTAATTTCAGTATAGAAATACAGAGACTAACCCCATAACCCCCCGGGTTCATCTCTCCTTCTCCTTTACCCCTTTATGGTAAACTATTTGGGAAAAAATGTCAAGAAATTACCGCCTGCGGCTTCAAATTTACCTAAATTGCCAAAAGCCAGTCCGATAATGTAAGTTTATTTTGAGCAACGAATTAGCTCTTTATGCCTTTTCGGCTACCCTATTTTATATAGTGTCCGCTTAAAAAATTATTTTACTTGCGCACAAAACATCAGCAGTTATACAAACTTTTTCTATTTTAATAATCCCTATTTTTCAGGGCTCTCGCTGAACTGCCGCCAATGCCTTTCGAGCATTTCCCTGTTTCCCCGGTCGGGATGAATAATGACCCTGTATCGCAATCGCAGACTGTCTCCGACGCCAAGGGTATAAGGCGCATTAAACAGCAGCGCCGGATTGAAAAATCCGAAAATGCTCAAATCGTGCACTATATGCCAGGGCGATGGATGTCTGAGGTTCTCAGGGTGGTCCAGCATCGCAACTCCACCGATTTGACCACCCCCGATATCACCGCTTAGATCGATCCATCGAGCGTTTTGGCCGTGGCATTCGAGGTCCTTTTGCCCCTCGCTGTTTACAAACTGCCAGTCCTTTATGAGCTTCGAAAATCTTATCCCAAGCCCGGCGTATCCACCCCAGCTTTGACCACCTTTTTGACCCGGTATAGGGGTACGATCCAGCACGACGTCGGTCTCGCAGGCGGTAAACGTACAATGCCAATCCATATAATAATTACCCCGCTCGTCGGGCCTGCTTATTTCTATTATGCGTCTTTCGCGAAGCAAAGCGGGCTTTTCCGGCTCATGATATTCGATAAGCACCTCAATACGGCCCGAATAGTCCTGCTGAGCAAAAACCTTTACCTCTTTAATTTCCGTCAGTCCTTTTGAGACCCCTTCTTTATTCTCCTCCCAGTAGTTCACACCGTTGAGGTATTTCCATGAAAACCACAGTGCCCTGTGCCAGGCATGATCGGGGGGCCTTAGCCATGTCAATACCGTTCCATCTGTTAAACTAACCGGATGAAAATAAGGCTTGCCCTCCTTTTTGTCGTAATTAAATCGCCAAACGATTCTGCCGTTATTAGTCAGGGCGATCCAGTTATCTCCGTGCTTGAAGTTATAATCAGCTCCACAGCGGTCGGTTTGAACGGGTATGGTTACCTTGCCCGTCGCGGCCCATTGCGTACCGCGGAGCATAAGGCTTCGCCAGCCGGCGTTTCGCATCGATGCGACGTCGTGGCCAAGAACGTTATAAAAACATCTCCCCCGGCCAAAGTCGGTACATATCACCATTGGCTCATTCCTGCCCGTCCCGCACCAGGGATACTTGCGCCTTTTGTCCTCCACGGAAAAGGCTTCACAGAGAACTTTTATATGATCTTTCCTGGCCATTCGGTGCCACATTTCATCGGTGATCCAGAAATCCTCCATACCCTTTGTGATCGGGTGCTCCTTATCCTTTATCTTCACCTTAAAGGGCTGAATAGGCGGATGGCCGGTATGTTCC
This sequence comes from uncultured Pirellulales bacterium, assembly GCA_964397865.1. GTDB lineage: Bacteria > Planctomycetota > Phycisphaerae > Sedimentisphaerales > Anaerobacaceae > CAYNKU01. Next base: position 2,262 of record CAYNKU010000123.1, read on the forward strand.
ATATCCCAATTCGCGCCAACCATCTGCTGGTAAGCCGGCCAGTCATAAAAACTCGAACTTGCGGCGTGGAAAATCACAAGACCCTTGCCTTCCGCCACAAAGTCTTCAATCGCCTTTTCGGTTTCGGCGCCCCACTGATGCCCTGTTACTTCGGGCCAGGCCGTCCAGTTACTAACGATCACGTCATATTTGATAAGAGCCGCGGCGGTTAACTTTTCCGGCTCGGTGGTAACATCAACCGCGAATTTTCCGCTCTGTTCGTAAATTTTCTTCAGTTCCGGTGTCGTCTTCTGCCACGCGTGGTTGTTCCTGCCGGTGATAATCAGCACCTGCAAGATATCGCCCTTACCCGATGAAAACCGCCCGGATAATCCTCCGCAGGAACAAACAAAAACCGCCGTCACAACCGATACCAAAATAACGCTGAGCGTCCGTCTATTCATCCAGATTTGTTTCATAAGTCTTCAATTCCCCTACTTAATATACTGCCCAAAATTCTACAAATGCCATGGCCCCCGTTTCGCCCGCCGAAGCAGTCTGTTTGCCGCCTCATCGTTGACAAAACATTCCTTCTCGCTATCCCAGATAACTTTCCTGCCCAGCTTCATACAAAGGTTGCTTATCTGGCATACTATATCCGACTGAACCGAAGGTTCGATATCACTGATTGCTTTGGTTCTGGTCCTGACGCTGTCGAGAAAGTTCCTGACATGGCCTTTACTTATACCCAGTTGAATTTCATCGGGCGCGAACTTGGTTCTGACAAGTCCTTCCGGTGAAGTATTAATCCCGAAGCGGCTCACATGTACCCAGCCTTCACTGCCCTCGAAAGCCGTTCCGTGAGACCATGCCTTGCCGTAATGCTTGAACCGCGGCGAAACCGAGAGTCCCAAACCATCATTGCTTAATATTTCAAGGCCCAGAAAATTCATAATCACTCCATTGTCGTATCTGAGCCTGACATCCCAATCCGTGGCCGTATCGCAAGCTCCCGTGGTTGGGAAGGTTCCGGTACCTTCGATCTCTATGAACCTGCCAAGCTGATCTTCGGCGCCCCACAAGGCGATATCCATCGGGTGAATACCCCAGCCCGCCAGGAAACCATGTGAAAAATCGCTGTGGAACCACCATGTTTTCTTACCTCCATCGTCCGAACAGCGATACTTCGTATAAGGCGTAAAAGGCGCGGGGCCGATCCACATATCGTAGTTTATTCCCTCCGGCACCGGGGCAGGCTCATCGGGGCCGCCCGCAACGCTTGCAGGCGACCAGACATTTATCGTATGAAGCTTACCGATGCGTCCGTTTTTGACCAGTTCATACGCCAGCCTGAACATCGACTGCGATCGCTGCTGAGTCCCGAACTGGAATATCCGGCCGTATTTTTTCAGCGCCCTCCGCAGGGTTTGCCCTTCGTGAATACTCATACCCAAAGGCTTCTCGACATACATATCCTTTCCGGCCCGCGCAGCCGCCATCGCGACTGGAACGTGCCAGTGATCGGGCGTCGCTATCAATACCGTGTCAATGTCATTTCGCCCCACAACTTCACGAAAATCGTCGTATGTCGCGCAGCCCTTGCGCTGATATTTTTCCTCCACCGTGTTTTTGGCGAATTCCAGCCTGTCTTGCTTTACATCGCATACCGCCACCACCTCGGCATCGGCCTGAGACAAAAAGCCTCCCATCACGCCGCAGCCCTGGGGGCCGGTCCCGATGCAGCCTACTACTATTCTCTCGCTCGCCGCCGCTGCGCCGTTTTTGCCGAGTGCCCTCGAAGAAACGATATAGGGGAAACTTATCGCCCCCACAGCCGTACCGGCGGCCTTTTTGAGAAATTCTCGACGCCCAATTTTATTGTTCGATAACATTTCCAAACCTCCTGACCCTTAACCAGATTCGGTTTTCTCCGGGTATCTTTTTTGCCGTCAAAACGAACCGCCGATTTTACCAATCAATCCATGCTGGCAAAACCGGCGAGTCTATAATAGAGAGCTTAAACTCCAATTATTTGCTTGTCAAGTCAAATGGCGAAATATAGTCGCCGTGCTTCTGGCGAGCCGTCTCGAAACGCCCGCGCATCGCGTCAAAAGTCTCAAAAACGATCTCCGGCGTATCCGGAACACTTTCCCTGTAAACCTTCTCGACCCTGTCAAACTTGCTGAGATTCTCCGGCACACGGATAGTAAACTGCCGGACATACTGCTCCTGGCTGTATGACTTATCCAGATGCTGCTTGAACAATTCGACCAGGTCCTCATACTTCGGTATCCATCCGCTCGGTGTCTTGATGGCCTCGACGTCACCGTTTACCCGAAGTTCCGCCCACATAAGCCATACCTTTTTATCCGCCATGCCCGTGATGTATTTACCGTCTTTACCCTTGAGGAAGTAGTTCACTGAGAAGATCGAAGGCGGCTTTTCCACGTCTTTTGCGAAGTCCAGGTTGTTCTGGATATATTTGCCCGCCGGTATCGCCAGAAAATCTATATTCGACATAAGGTTAAATACTCTCACGCCTTCTTTGCCCAGCGTTGCCGCCGTCGTCTCGGATTCGATTGAGGCGCCTTTCGCGATTATGCCCTCGGTCCAGTTAAAGGCCTCTTCCACGGGTACCCAGGTATCGCTGTCCCGGCCGCCGTAGATAATCCCGCCCACCGGCACACCCTCGGGATCATCCAAAAGAGGGTCGCGGTTGGCGAGGTCGCGTATATTCAGACAGTAACGCGCATTCTTGTGCGAAGGCGTGATTTTGTTACCTTTATCATCTTTCTTGCCCTTGTGCCATTGACCTGAGTGGTTTATCCCTTCGGCTGGAATCTCTTTGCCCATACCGAGCCAATATGGTTTCAAATTACCGTCAAGCAGGACGTTCGAGAAGATGACCTCGCCGGGTTTGTTCAGCGCTTCGTAAATCACCGGGTCATCAGCCGCGCTTACATCCCGAATAATTCCGAATATTCCCTTTTCGACATTAACACTTCGGACCTGCCCATTCTTCTTGCGGAAGTACGCGATATCATCACCGACGACAGTTTGTCCGGGTATCATGGCCGTCGATGTCTTGCCGCACGCCGATGGAAACGCTCCCGTAAAGTAAGTCACCCTGCCGCCCGGGCCGTGAGCGCCCATAACGAACATATGTTCGGCCAACCAACCCTGACGATCTGCTTTTTGGATCGCGAGCCTAAGTGCCAGCTTTTTCAAACCTATCGTATTGCCGCCGTACTGCGTATTGACACTGTAAACAAGATCCTCTTCGAGGTCGATATATATCCGCCGCTTGTCGATATTTTTACTGACAAAGTTTTCGAGTTCGCCCTCGCTGTGGATGAACCGGAAGAACTCCTCCGAGCCGCCGAGTTTGCGAAACTGCTCGTAACCGCTTCGGAACAAAATGCTCTCACTGTGAGCGACATAAGGAGAATCCGTTATCTGTGCGCAGCAGATCGAAAAATCCGAATCCACAGGGCCTAAACAGAAAAAACTCACCAGCATCTGCCGGCCGGCCATTAAACCTTTCAAATATCCGCGAACTTCCTTAACACCCTCGGTTTTGTCAGTCGAGTTCAAGAAACCGAGGCTCGAACCCTCGGGGAGCAGATACTTTGTATTAGCCTTATCGCGTCCCTGGTCATTATAGCCGTCGAAATGACATGTATGGCCGGCTATTTCAAGAGACCGCTCCTCACCAAGTTCGATCGCCAGCTTGCGGATATAATCTTTGTCCCGGGCCAAATCAGCGCATACGAAAACAGATTCCGGCTCACAAAGCTCGATCCCCATTTTAATAAATTCGTTCAGTTTATCGTTGCCCAGAGCCATCAGTTTCTCGTAGCTGTCACCTGTAAATTTGCCTTTCACCTCGTTTAGAATACTCATATATTACAGTTTTACCTCCTTACGTTAACAGTTTCCAAAAATTTATGCTCAAAAAATCAAGCAATTCTAACGTCAATCTCGCTCGCAGTCAACCCTTTTATTTCTCAAACTTCGGGGTAGTATATTTTTTGTATTGTTTTTCAAATTCTTCCCTGCTTCTTTCTATATGTTCACGATAGGGGTTTTCTGTGCCTTTAGTTAAGTCTTCTTTTTGCCATGACAAAACAAGTTGAAGCATTTCATTAAGATGTTTGTATAATGTTTCTGAATCTAACAAACTTTTTACGCCTGGACCATGCTTAAAATCTCTTCTGGAAGTATCGTAATAATCTACCCACCAATGTGGATATAAGTTTACGTACGGTTCATCACATTTTGCTACTGTTATATTGCCCATGCCCCCTTGCGGATGTCTAAAGCGAAACGTCCAATCCGAGCCTTGGTGGTAGTATTTATTAATCTTTAAATTGTGGTCTTTTGCAAACTTTTTTAGCACAGGAGCTATTCTCTTGAAAAAAACTTTTAGTTTAGGTAGTTCTTTCTTTCTCCAATCAGGATCTCCATTAGGCATAACTTACTCCTTAAATTTGTCATCTCAAGCCACACACTTCTCGGTAGGCCAAAGGATCCAATACCTCAGGATACCCAACAGCATATAAAATCTCCTTTTCTAGCTGAGAAGTCACACTCTGCGACAATCGCTCCGCATCATCATCCTTGGAGATATAATCTATACACAACAAATTGTCATTAGCGTATTCCTCTGGTGAGAGCATACACACTAGATTCTCGTCACGCTCTTTCCCTCGTGGAAGTGATCTGACCCCGGATTTTGTACCACACTTGATTAGAGAGTTAGCCATGTTCC
>CAYNKU010000124.1:0-7009 GCA_964397865.1 uncultured Pirellulales bacterium
TTATGGCTGAGGAGCAGGTACTGGTAATCGAGCGGGGGGTGTTCGAGGAGCTGGGGGCGTTTAACGGGCTTATGTTCGATGTCGATCGATATTTGAAGAAGATCTTCGAGCAGGGTGTGCCGCGGTTTATGGCGCGGAGCGAAGCGGAGGAGGATCCGAGTTATAAGCAGCTTATTCCGTATGTTATCATGGGCTGCGGGGGTAAATACCTCAGTTATGTGCGGGGTAAGCGCGCGGGCGAAACACGGCTTGTCGGCAACAGGTCGATCGGGATAGGGGGGCATATCAATCCGGCGGACGATATGCCTTTATTCAATACAGATTACCGAACAGATTTCCGCGAGATGTATCTGGAAGCAGTTGAGAGGGAGGTTGCGGAAGAGGTAACGGTAGAGACCGGGTACAGCGACAGGATAGTTGCGCTGTTGAATGACGATTCCAACGCTGTCGGCAGTGTGCATTTGGGGATAGTTCATTACTGGCGGCTGGATGAACCGAAAGTAAGCAGGCGCGAGCAGATGATTACGCAGATGGGATTTATGAGCGAAAGCGGACTTTCGGCGGTTCGGGATACGATGGAGACGTGGTCGGGGCTTTGTCTTGACGGCCTGGCGGAGATGGCTGCGAAATAGGTTTGCGGGCCGGTGGGGGGGTTTTAAAAAATCGCCGACCGGACACCTGAGGGCAACGCTGTCAGAGGGTTACAAAATTTTTCTTCGCAGGTGGCGGAGGGACCATCTGCGCGGGACGCCCAGTCTGACAGTGTCAGCTATCCGGCCGGCTCAGGCATTTTAATATCCGTATGGGTAGAACGGTCTCGGCGTTATTTCTCCGGTTCCGGGCTCGCCATAGATAATGCCTATGACCGCCATGGTGACAAGAATCGCCAGAAAGGCCACAAGCGCCACTATCGCCCAGAACTGGCCTTCGTGGAGCAGGTGTTCGAGTTTCAGCATTGCGGTGTGGCCTTTGTCCCAATGGAAACCTTGAAACCTTTTTTTAAGGGTTGTAGTTACCATTTTTTCTCACCTCCTACTTAACTATACGAAAAAAGCGGCGGTTTGCTCGCTTAAGGAGGGGTAGGTTTAAAAAGTTTGCGGCCCGGGGCGGGTGCGCCTTGGCCCTGAAAGTTACGGCGTGGCGGGCAGGAAAAAACCCCGCAGCGCATCCGTTCGCCACAGGGCTAAATCACACGATATGTTTTTTTATCTGGTCAGTTCCTGATCGGCTTTTTCGATTATCCGGTCGAGTTTCTTGGGGTTGGGCGGTTTTTTCCGGGGAATTCTGACGGCCACACCCATCCGGCCGAGCTCACGGGCGACGTCGGGCTGATTGGGGTTTAGCTGGAAGCTTCGTCGGAGGTACTGCTGTGCCTGGACGGCGTCGTTTTTCGCGAGGTAGTAAAGGCCTATCTGCCTGGTTATTTTGGCTGAATTAGGCGCGAGGTTAAGTGCCTGGCGATAGCAGGTAACGGCGTAATCGTCGAGCGCCTGCTTTTGGAAGGCCATTGCCAGTCGCAGTGAGGCAGAAGGAGAGGCGGAGGCCTGGTTGATGTAAAAGTCGGCGGAGTATCGTGCCTGCTGGTTATCTCCGGCTGCGAGCAGTACTTTTACCCTCGCGGCCTGGGCGGGTCTGTGTATTGGGTCGAATGCGAGGGCGTTGCTGTAGGAATTTTCAGCCTGGAGCCAGAGGCCGTCGTTCTGATATAATTGGCCGAGTCGGTAGTGTGCCTCGGGGTCTTCGAATTTTCGGTCGAGGTGCTTGAGGAGTTCGGCTTTTTCTTTTTCCGCGGGGGTTTTTTCGATTTCCTTTACCTTGGGCTCAGTTGATTTGAAGGGGTTGCGAATGGAATTGCAGCCTGCGACCAGTAAAAAAATACTCGAAACCGTCAGGAGAATAAATAACATTTTGCGAGCCATTTTTTACCTCCTTGCGAAGAATCCGCACAAGTCTTGCAACCTGTGCTATTGATACTTCCAGTAAGAGATCAAAACGTTGTTATTCTGCAGGAGGAATAAAATCTTTGCAAGAAAAAACTTCGTGTTCTCGTCAAAAGTTTGTAAGTTTCACAGAGGCTTTGTCTTGTGACGGTCAAAAAGTTGTGAGAATCTCACAAACACCGGTGAGTTCGATGTTTTTCGATTATTTTGCCGGCGGTTGAGAGGTGGTTTATTGTTTGAGGGCACCCTGGTAGGCTGCTTCGACGGAATTTAGCTGCCGCTCGAAATACTCCGGGTCGGCTCCCAGGTCGGGGTATCTTCGGGCGAGTATTCTGAGGGTTCTGAAGTCCTGGCGGACCTCTTTTAGTATTGCCATACCTCTTGACCGGCGACGGGTGTTTTGAAGCTGTTTGCTTTTGAAATCGAGGCCTTTCCAAATTTTGTCGAATCTGATCTTTGCTTTTGTGAATTCGCGGGCGGCTTTTTCGACATCGGTATTGATAACTATTTTGGCGGAATCGGCATCGAGGAGTTTCAGCAGCTCTTCTCGGGAATTAATAATTTTGTCGGCTACACCGCATTGGGCGGCTTCGGCGGCGGTGAGGGTCAGCAGGGAGTCTTTTTTGCTCCAGGAGCGAACAAAAGCTTGATTCGGTTTTTTGTTGACCGGGTCGATGAAGAGTCTTTTTCCGTTCTCATTGACTTCTATGACCTCGATATCTTTACTGATCATAGCGCGGGCGAGCAGGCCGGGTCGGTCTTTTTGCTGGGCGAGGGCGGCAAGGTATGCGCGCCAGGCGGAGCTGAATTTTTCGCCTATTTCGTCACCAAAGACTTTTCGTAATTCTTCCGGGCCGGATCCCAAGTTGACATAGGCAGTGGCTGCGCCAATGATGGCGTTGTCGGCCATATAGACCTTATCGCAGGCGAAGGCGACGGCGGCACCGGCGGAGATCGCGCCGCCGAATTCGTTGCCCCGTATGAACACAACGACTTGGCAATTAGTCAAATCTTTTAGTGCCAGGCACATCTGATGGGCGAGATATAAATTGCCGCCGGGGGTGTCCATCTCGATCAGGATAAACAGCGGGCCCTGATCGGACGAGTTTTTGAGTGCTTCAATAAAGGCTTTGGTTTCTATGTCGAGTTTGATCGGTCCTTTGATCGTCAGGATTATTACCTGATTGTTTCTCCCGCGGCGGTCGGGGGTAACGGTCCATTCGGTGAGGTTGATGGTTTGGCGGCCTTTTTGCGCGGTCTGGACGATAACGAAATCACCCTGTGACCGGCCGCATTGGTAGCCGTGGAGGGTTTCTTTTGTTTTTTTGTTGCAAAATGTGTCCGCGGGACAGGTTATCGCCGTCAGAGCAAGCAGGGTTGTGATAAGCAGTATTGTCTTTAGGTTTTTCATTCGTGCACCGCCCGGTTTGGTCAGATCAATCTTAAACGTCGAGGAATTGTACCTCGAGGGCGTGGTCGCGAATAAAGTTCCGGCGTTTTTCGACGTTATCGCCCATTAGTATACTAAACAGCCTGTCCGCTTCGCCCGCGTCTTCGAGCTTGACCTGCAGCAGGGTTCTTGTGGCCGGGTTCATGGTGGTGTGCCAGAGCTGGTCGGCGTTCATTTCTCCGAGTCCTTTGAAGCGTTTGATCTCCACGCCTTTGCCGCCTATTTGCCTTATACCGGCGCAGATCTCGCCCAGTGAGGCGATTTCGTATTCGTCGGAACCGTTTACCAATTGAAACCTGGTCGGCACCGCCTCGCCGGAAACGGTTTTGGCGGGTTTTAAGAGGAAGTCTTTAAGGTTTAGCTTGAAGGTGGATTTCAGCTTGGTATCTATCTCGTTGATCCGCCCGACTTCGTGGAGCTCTTCGCCGAAGATTCTTTCATCTTCTTCGGCGCCGTTTGCTCCGGCTTTTAGCTTGTCGAGGCGTTTTTCGTATTTTGTTTTGCTGTGGAACATTTCGCTGTCGCCTTCAACGACGATGCGGTACATCGGAAGCTGTTTATCGGCATAATACGCCCGCACAAAATCGGCAAAATTTATACCCCTTCTCGAAAGGACGGCGATATTTCTTTCGGCGTCGGCGAGCAATTTGACAAGGTCGGCGAGTTTTTTATCGGTGATTTTTCGCTGTCTGGATTTTTGCCTTACGATCAGTTGTGTACCCTCAAGTCCCCGCGCGATCATTCTTTTGTGCATCTGATTTTCGCTGAGTATGTATTCGGAGCCTTTTTGGCCTTTGATTTTGAGTTCGTACAGCGGGGGCTGGGCGATATAGATCATATTGTTATTGAAAAGCTGCGGCATCTGGCGGAAGAAGAACGTCAGCAGCAGCGTTCTGATATGCGCGCCGTCAATATCGGCGTCGGTCATCAATATCAATTTTCCGTATCGGCACTTTTCCAGGTTGAATTCATCGGCGCCGATGCCGGTACCGAGGGCGCTTATGATGGTTCTGATTTCGTCGTGCGCGAGCATTTTTTCGAGGCGGGCCTTTTCGACGTTGAGGATTTTTCCTTTCAGGGGCAAAATAGCCTGGATGTTCCGGTCCCGGCCGGCCTTGGCGGAACCACCGGCGGAATCGCCCTCGACAACAAATATTTCGGTATTGGTTTTGTGCCTGCTGGCGCAGTCCCATAGTTTGCCGGGCAGGTTCGAGGTGCTGAGTGCTCCTTTTCGGCGGGTTAGTTCGCGGGCCTTTCGTGCGGCTTCACGTGCGGCAGCGGCTTGGATGGCCTTATTCAATATTCTTTTCGATTCGGCGGGATGCTCTTCGAGGTAGTGGCCGAGCTGTTCGTTGACTGTAGTCTCCACGAAGCTGCCTACTTCCGGGTTGGTAAGGCGCACTTTGGTCTGGGCCTCGAAGTGCGGGTCGGATAATTTTACCGCCACGACGGCGGTGAGTCCTTCGCGCAGGTCGTCGCCGGTGGTGGTGGCGCCGCTCTTTAAGAGATTGTTGGCGCGGGCGTAATAATTCATTGTTCTGGTAAGGGCGGTTCTGAAACCGGAAAGGTGAGTGCCGCCGTCTATGTTGCGGATATTGTTGGCGAAGACGAGTGTATTTTCGTTGTAGCCTGTGTTGTATTGCAGGGCGATTTCACAGCTTAACTTCGCGTTGAGGTCTTCTTTGGTAAAATAGACGATCCCTTTGTGGAGGGTGTCTTTGCCTTCGTTTAGATGTTTTACGAAAGCCTTTATTCCGTCGTTGAATTTAAAGATTTCTTTTTTCTTGTTCCTGTCGTCACGGAATGTGATTTGCAGGCCGGCGTTTAGATACGCCATTTCCCGGATTCTTTTCAGTAGTGTGTCGTGGTTGAATTCCGCGTCGCCGAAGATCTCCTCGTCCGGTTTGAAAGTGATTTTTGTGCCCCTCTTGGAAGTTGTGCCTATTGTTTTGACGCGGCCTTTTGCTGAGCCTCTTACGCATTCGAGGTGGTAGTGTTTGCCGGCCCGGAAGACGTCGGCTTCGAGCCATTCGCTCAGGGCGTTGACTACGCTGACGCCCACGCCGTGGAGTCCGCCGGCGACCTTATAGCTTTCGTTGTCGAATTTTCCGCCGGCATGCAGCGTTGTCAGAACGACCTCGAGGGCGCTGGTCTTGGTTGATTTGTGTTTTTCGACAGGTATTCCGCGGCCGTTATCCTCTACGGTGCAGCTTCCGTCGGCCTGTATGCGGATATTGACGGAATCGCAGTGGCCGGCGAGGGCTTCGTCGATGGAGTTGTCCATTACTTCGTAGACAAGATGGTGGAGTCCGCCGCTGCCCCGGTCACCGATATACATATCGGGTCTTTTGCGGACCGCCTCGAGTCCGCCGAGGATTTTTATATTGCTGGCGTCATATTTATGCTGTTTGATTACCGCTTTTTTTGCCACTTATGGTCACTCCTTTAGCTGAGTTTAGCCTCTCCGCCGGCCAGGGTTTTGCTCCCGGGTTCCGCTATCCGACGGCAAACTGTATATTTGTAATTTTAGCACGCGGACAGTCCTGTTGCAACTGCTTCAACAGTTGGGTTTTGCACAGTCTTAGCTCATGCAGGTAAACCGGCGAATCCACCTTGACTTTCAGCGTACCGCCGGTGGTATCGGTCAACCGGCAGTGCAGGCGAAGACTTTCGGGTAATATCCGGCTCCAGGCATCGTCGATAAGAGCAAATCGCGCCTGCCGGGGGGAGATACTGTTGTCCATTACCCTTTGAATCGTCTCGGCCAATTTAACCGTACTGTCGAGCCGGGCGTTTGTTCGATTGTTCGCCGGGCGGCGTAGTAGTTTATCCTCGTCCATATTTTCGACGGTTTTTACCGGAGATTCGGGGTTCCGGGGCCCCGAGAAAATTGTTTGTTATCCGCGTCAGCCAAGGTTGATAGGCATCAGGACGTACAGGAAATTCGGGTCGCTTTTAATTACGCCGGGCCTGTCATGCTGGCCCAGTTCGAGTTTGAACTCGGGAGTATTTATAACTCTCAGTGCATCTATCAGGAACTGCGGGTTGAATCCGATTTCGATCGGTTCGTTTTTATAGTCGATCGCCATTTCGATTTGGGCGTCGCCGGCTTCGGGCGCCCGGCCGGAAAATATTACGGCCTTTTCCCCCACCGAAAGTTTGATGCCGCGTGACTCTTCACTGGTTAGCAGTGCCGACCGGCGAACGGCACTTAATACCGCATCTGTGTTCAGGGTCAGCTTCTTATCGTAGTCCGTCGGGATTATCTCTTCATATTTCGGGAAGTTGCCTTCGACTAAGTTCGAGCTTATGACGACATCGGCGCAGCTTAGTATGATCTGGTTGTCCGTCCGCTTCAGGGCAACGGTGCCTTTTTCATTACTACTGAGTTTTTCTAACAGCGCCATTGTTTTAGCGGGGACGATGATTTGGGTGTTTTCCAGAGTTTTAACCGGTGCTGCCGCTAGAGGTACCGTTGAGCGGGCAAGCCTTCGGCCGTCTGTCGCGACGAGGATAAGTTTTTTTGCTTTTGTTTCCCAAAGGATACCGTTGAGGGCATATCTTGTGCTCTCGCGCGCCGCGGCAAAAAGACACTGCTGAATGCCCGCCTGTAACCGGG
>CAYNKU010000125.1:0-4416 GCA_964397865.1 uncultured Pirellulales bacterium
GTCTCAACGGCGTATTCCAAACCGGCGTCACTTTCATTATTCGTTGAGGTATTGACCATATTAACCTGTATCGCCGAGGCGCAGAATTTCTGAAAATAAATCCTGCCCGGCAACTGCTCCGAGTGATTCTGGCACCACCGGCAATTCCAGCTCTCCAGCGTATTGGGGTTGTAAAAATAACCAAAAATCTTCAAAAGCTTATGCCTTTTTACTACCCTGCTCAGCAACCTCGTTGTTACCGAATCCGGTGCGAAAAATTGCTCACAGAGGGGATTATTTTTTCGGCTGTTTCTTATGATCCGTTTTACCAGCTCGGTTTTATAAATCGTCGCGCACAACTCAAAGGGATACCGGGTGATAGGCTTTTTGCCCTGAGGCCAGTTTATACTGTAAACAGGTTGTCCGGCAATTTCATCCCGGCTGACAGGATCATCTTTGCCTATGACTTGCTCACTGAATCGAAGCGAAAAACCGAAGATGTCTTCAGAGAATTGTTTGAAAACCTTATCGATTAGATCAAAATCAACGGAATCAAAGTAAACCACGTCATCAATACCAAACAGGATAAATTTAGTGTTAACCTGGTTTAGAATGTCGAAAAAATCTTTGAAAAAATCCTTTTCCTCTATCACTTTGCAGTTTGGGAACCTTTGGAAAAGCTGTTGATATTGTTCGCTGAAAAGCTCAGGCTTGTAAAGAATATATGTTTGAAATAGTTCTTGGGAAAAATGCCTGTAAAGACTTTCGAGATAGCCTTCGAGTTGTAAAGGGCGGTTCTTTGTAAATACAATGTTAGTTATTTCCTTGTCCATGTTGCCGGTTATATTAAGCGATTATCCCTGATTTTGCAAGCATGTGCCCATAATGGTGATACTGATGAATTTTTGCAAACAAATTATTAACGTCCCAAAGTTTGTGGACGGCACAGATAGTTGCGGCCTTTCAGGACAGAACCGAGAGAAAAATCGTTTGGGCAAAGGGCGAAATTAGGGCGGCTGGGGGGTAATTTGGCCCTTTGGGGCCCCGAACGATTTTTCTCGATGCTTCGACACAGCTATTCACCCACAAACTTTGGGACGTTAATAACAAATTGGTAAATAGGATTTTGAGCATGACCGAAGATGATTGGCACTTTTTGCTCTTTGGTACCATTTTATTTTTAGCATTTTCGGGGTGTTTGGTGGCTCAAAGGGCTTGACAATTCGTACATCAAGTGGCTATAGTAAAAAGACTTAGGATTTTATGCGCCCGTAGCTCAATTGGATAGAGTCGCGGACTTCGAATCCGAAGGTTGCAGGTTCGAGTCCTGCCGGGCGCGATAATTAAGTTCAAGGCAGATAAGCATTTACGTTTGTCGGCCTTTTCGCGTCTTGCGCCGGCTCGTCAAGCGCTGCGAGCCTGCAATTTACCGAAATCCGCCCGTTATATCCCCGCCAAAACCGGAACGATTTCTCGACAAACAAATTACTTTGCTATTCTATCAGCCTCAAGACCGTTTTACTACAAATATGTTTTGGCTTTTGCTCAAATCAATCTTAAAATAGATGAGAGAAACTGACAAGGTGATTGGAAATGTTTCAAGGCGTCGGAAAGTTCTTAATTCTGGCAGGAATCTTCCTGATTCTGGTCGGTATCCTGCTTGTTTTTTGGCAAAAAATTCCTTTCTTGGGCAAATTGCCGGGCGATATCGCCGTCGAGAAAAAAGGCTTCTGGTTCTTCTTTCCGATCACTACTTGTATTATAATCAGTCTTGTACTGACGATCCTGATCAATTTCATCCTCTTGATACTGAGAAAATAAAAACGAACTCAAAATGCAAACGAAAATCAATAGCTCCATTCTCGAACTCGTTGAAGGCGACATCACCGAAACCGATACCGACGCGATTGTCAATGCCGCAAACGCCAGCCTTATCTTAGGCGGCGGCGTCGCCGGCGCAATCCGAAAAAAAGGCGGCCCCGAAATCCAGAAACAATGCGATAAAATAGGCGGCACATTCGTAGGAGGCGCCGTCAAAACAACCGCAGGCAACCTCAAAGCCCGATATGTCATCCACGCCGTCGGCCCGCGAATGGGCGAAGGCGACGAAGATGAAAAACTGAAAAACGCGACCCTGAATTCACTCAAACTCGCCGACGAGGAAAATATAAAGAGTATTTCCTTTCCAGCCGTCAGCGCAGGTATTTTCGGCTTCCCGATCGACAGATGCGCCCGGATAATGCTCCGCACAACCATTGATTTCCTCAAGGGCCGAACCGGTATAGAAAAAGTGGTCTTTTGCCTCTTCGGACGGGACAGCTTCAGGGTTTTTGAAAATCAGCTAAAGCAAGAATTAGCAAAATGAAGGCAATACGAATGGCCGTTTGTTAAGGCGTTTGAAAGCCGGTTTTCGGGGCTTTATGGCTGTTTTTTCCTCTTAAGCAACCGCCATTCGAAGGCGATACTTTTAACCAAAACCGCACCGGTCGAAGAAAAACACCTCAAACTCACATCCCTGCCCGTCCCCGAACCAAAAGATGGCTGCAGTCGGTGGGTTCTTTGAAACGATTTCGAGCAGGCTTGATGGGTTTTGCGAAAGTAAGGGCCGATTAAGATATAAAGCGGTCGGGCAAGCTTGTTTTTAGGCCGCAAACGGCGAACTTATCAGACTCACCCCGCGTATCTATACAAGTTTACCCTCGGTTACGTGTGAGGAGGTTTTTTATTCAACCTATGTTCTTTATTTGACGATACTTATATTGTTCGGCAACTCCCCGGAGTTGTCGGCTGGAATCGCTTGTTTCGATTCTAAAAAGCGGTTTTTTAACGGCTCAAGTCCATTTTCGACGCAGCCGACAGGGACGGAGTCTAATAAACATTAATTTACCCCCAACAAAATAAAACTAAACATTGCCAGAGCGGAATTTATATCGCTATATTACTACTTGCCAAACACCGCTCTGCTATCGTAAATATTACCCTGGCTGCTTGTTGTTTTAGACCGCATTTAATTGAAAGAGTTTTCTAAATGAAGAAATTCGCATTGATAGGTGTAGGCGGCTTCATCGCCCCAAGGCATTTAAGGGCGATCAAGGATACCGGCAACATCCTCGTCGCTGCCCTGGACAAGCACGATTCGGTCGGCATTATCGATTCATATTTCCCCGACGCCGATTTCTTCACGGAGTTCGAGCGATTTGACAGACATCTCGAAAAGCTCAGAAGGGAAAAAGGCCACGCCGTCGATTATGTCTCGATATGCTCACCTAATTACCTCCACGACGCCCATATCAGGTTCGCACTGAGAATCAAAGCCGACGCTATCTGTGAAAAACCCCTCGTACTAAACCCCTGGAATATCGAAGCTCTGCAGGTAATCGAAAAAGAAGTCGATAAAAAAGTTTATACTATTCTCCAGCTTCGGCTCCATCCCGCGATAGTCGCCTTAAAAGAGCGGATCGATCGTTCCGCCGGTGACAAGACGCACGAAATTGATTTGACTTATATTACTTCGAGAGGTCACTGGTACGAAACCTCGTGGAAAGGCGATATCAGCAAATCGGGCGGCGTAGTAACCAATATCGGCATACACTTCTTCGATATGCTGTCGTGGATCTTCGGCCCGGTAAAACAGAATATCGTCCATCTCAGCGGGGCCGATAAAGCCGCCGGCCTGCTCGAACTCGATAAGGCCAGGGTCAGATGGTTCCTCTCGCTCGATCGCAAAGACCTGCCATTCGAACCTCAGCCCGGAAAGCCGATGACATATCGTTCGATTACTATTGACGGCGAAGAAATAGAATTCTCGGGCGGCTTTACGGAACTTCATACCGAAAGCTATAAAAAGATTTTAGCGGGACAAGGCTTCCGGATAGACCAGGCCGTTCGTTCGATTGAGATTGTTTACCATATCCGTCATGTCGAACCCGTTGGCATAAAAGGCGATTACCATCCCTTCTTAAATAAGGTTAAAAAAGATGGCTGAAAACTATTTCGTCCACGAAACCAGTATCGTCGATGACGGCGCAATCATAGGTGAAGGAACAAAGATATGGCATTTTTCGCACATAATGAAAGATGCCCGCATAGGTCGAAACTGTATTTTCGGCCAGAACACCAGCGTCGCGCCGGGCGTAAAAATCGGCAACAACGTTAAAGTGCAGAATAATGTCTCGATTTATACCGGCACCGTCATCGAGGACGATGTGTTCTTAGGCCCGTCGTGTGTGTTAACCAACGTAACCAACCCCCGCTCCCAGATCGTACGTCACAGCCTTTATGAAAAAACGATCCTGCGCCGCGGAGCTACCGTTGGCGCCAACGCTACTATCGTCTGCGGTATTGAACTTGGCCGTTACTGTTTTATTGCGGCCGGCGCGGTGGTTTCACAGGACGTCGCGGATTACGCGTTAATGGTTGGCGTTCCAGCCAGGCAGG
>CAYNKU010000125.1:4516-6993 GCA_964397865.1 uncultured Pirellulales bacterium
GGCACAAGAAGTATACGTTTTCACCCTTGCCAAGTTATAAATTATGTACCGACCCACTTGACATAACCCAGTTAACAGATGGAAAAGCTCGGGGCAGCAACTGGACTAAGAAAGGCACAGTAGGATGGCTCAAAGTCAAATCTGTGGTTGAGATAGTGATAGACCTTAATGCGAGATGTGTCATTGATGAGGTGCGCGTTTATACTGTGGGCGGGGGTGGTGCCGATGTGGAATTTCCTAAATTCGTTGCAGTATTTGTAAGTGACGATTCAGAACAATTTCGTTTTGCCGGGCTGAAAAGTAATGATAAGTTCAAGGACGTCCGCAGTTCAGGTTATCCCGGGATTTCAGGTACTATGACGATAGACGGACTCAATGCATCTGGAAGATACGTCAAATTGATAATCAAGCCGAACTTAAAGATGTTTTTTGTTGATGAGATTGAGGTTTATGGCAGAGCAAACGCATTTTCCGAAAGCAGGGATAATTTGCAGATTTTTAGTGAGCCGGCGACTCTGATAAAAAAAGCTGAAGCTCACCTTCGATTAAGAGAGAATATTATCGCCGCACTCGAACAAATCAAGGAAAGAAAATTTAACTTTTCTACGGATTTTAAAAGCCATCTTTTGTCGAATCTCAACGTGCTCGCATCTCAAATAGGGATGCCTATATATAATTTACATTCAGCCGATGAGTTAAATGATATAGCAGAGAAGTTCGGACAAATAAAAGCAAGGTTATACAACGAAGTATATCAAGTTCCCTTGATATTTGTATCTGCAAACCCTATGGAAATTTTGTTTGAAAAAGAGATTTGCGTTTCAGAAAAACTTGAGTCCGTGAATGTTCATCTGTGGCAGAATGAGCATGAATCAACAGCGTTTAATGTTATAAATTGCTCCGACGAGGAGCTAACAGTTACATTTTCGATTTCGCCTTTTGCGGATTCGAACAATAAAATAATAGATAGCAGCAATACATTTGAAATCAGAAGAGCCGCTTTTGTGCAGGCAAGTGTTTTAGGTTCGATTGCAGATGCTCTTATCTTGCAAAATACTCGTCCCGTTACGTTAAATCCGGGTGAATTAACACAAATATGGCTGTCTGTATTCAATCCGGATCTGAAAGCCGGGATATACAAGGCCAGTATCGCTGTCTTAGTGAAAAACTCTGAAGGTCGGAAGCTTCCAATAGAACCTGTCTCAATTAACCTGGAAGTTGATAAGAAAGTTTTCCCTAAAGATATCGCTTTGGCGGTATGTAATTTTTCTTACTATCGTTGTGCGTCTGACTTGGCGATGTCAGATGATCTGCGGGACCACTATACCAATGTTGGTATAATTACATCTGCTGAAATTCCTTTTCCAAGATCAACTTCCGATCCTCCAACTGTTTGGCGGAAACCGGATTTCAGTAAGTTGGATAATGCGCTTAGTCGCAATAACTATGCAGGCACTTATCTGCTTGGCTTCGCCTTTACGGAGAAGAAGAAAGATTCGGGTCGTTTTGGCGTATGGATGAGTCCGGAATGGAAAAGAAAATTTTCGTTTTGGCTTAAGGATTTAGAGACCCGTTTAAGAGCGAGGGGCCTTGATTATAATCAATGGGCACTTTATCCTTTCGACGAAACTTTGTGTAAAGAGTTTTATGAACTGGCAGTTTTTGTGAAGAGAATAAATCCCAAGATAAGGATTTATGCCAATTCTTTTGGTAAAGGGCCGGCAGATTTTAAGCGATTCAAGGATTTGGTCGATGTTTGGTGTTTGCTGGACAGATACTGCCAGCAACATCCTGAATGGGTCGAGATGATAAAAAATTTTGGAAAAGAGGTTTGGACATACGGTACGCTCGGTCCTGGCAAGGCCAATCATCCGTATAGTTATTACCGTCTTATGCCCTGGAGGAGTTTTAAGCGCGGCCAGAAGGGAGCGGGATTTTGGGTGTACTACCCCGCCAATAAAGCTATTCCATGGAATGATACCCTGGAAGCATTTGGTGATTATGGAGTAGTGTATGCTTCGGGGACAAGTCCTTTTGGCAGGGTGGATGAAAGTATTACTCCATCTCGTCGATGGGAGGCATGGCGGGAAGGAGTCGAGGATTATCAGTATCTTTACGAAGTCCGGCAGGCAATTAATAAGATAAGCGAGACCAATCCAGCTTTGGCAACGCAAGCAAAAAGACAACTTTCTCATCTGGTGAACCGAGTCATAGAATCCGCCAATGACCCTGAGGTTGTTTATAAAGTCAGGAAAACATTATCAGAGATGCTGCTGAAATTAGCCGACGAGAATAAACTTTAATGGCAGGTATGAAAAATTTTCTGTTTATACAAGGCTTCTGCAAAATTGCAGGTTAGGCATATTTTGAAAAGAAAAAACATCCTGCTTTTATAGACTTATTATGATAATATAAGTGAGTGTGCTGAATTTGGTTGTGAGGGTGTTATATTTGTTCCCGGAGGCCAAGGAGGGGCA
>CAYNKU010000126.1:0-6980 GCA_964397865.1 uncultured Pirellulales bacterium
GGGGGGTGGTCGGCTTCTGCCTTCGTCAGGGCTATGGCGAGACAGGTGGCGTTTTGCGGGAAGGCTTTTTTCACAAGCGAGCTTGAACAAATAGAAATTGTACCGGAGGGGCTTTTTCAACAGCCCCATAGTCATCTGTTTTGCCAAAGCAGCCAATCAGATGTCAGCAGTTATTGGCACAAAACTTTGAAGGCATTATACAAATAAACGCAATTTTGTTGCTACACTATTTAACACATCTTCCCAATCCCCCAGTTTTTTCTGTCTGAAAAGCCTTACGGTTTTATACCAGGGGCTATCTTCTCGTTCCAACAACCATCGCCAGTCTAGGACATAGGAAATAAGCCCCCACGTGGGTTTGCCCATAGCTCCAGCTAAGTGCAATACAGAAGTATCTACTGAAATGATCAAGTCCATGTTTTCAATCGCAGCGGCGGTGTCAGAAAAGTCCTTGAAATCTTCTCCCAGATTTACCACAGACATTTCATCGGCGAGATCGTCTATCTGAGCTGTTGCCGGGCCTTTTTGTAATCCGTATAATTGAACACCGCGAATCTTTGCTAAGGGTGCAAAATGTCTCAGCGGGCAGGAACGGCAATGGTCATTTTTATGTTTTGGAGACCCCGCCCAAACAATACCGACTTTAAATTTGTCATCCGAAAGTTTTTTCTTCCAGTATGTTACCTTTGCCGGATCGGCATAAAGGTATGGAATATCAGCAGGAATTGTTTCCAATGTGGTTTCGAATATTCCAGGCAAATCCATCAATGGCACATAGTAATCAAACTCTACATCCGGCAATTTCCCATCCAAGGGCGTTTCTATCAGTTCATCGATCCCATCGAATCCATTCAAAAGTCCGGATACTGCCTTAGGTATCTCAAAAATTACCGTTCCTCCCCTTGACTTTACAAGCGGCATATATCGAACAAATTGTATATTATCACCTGCGCCCTGCTCATAATGAATCAATAGCCTTTTGTTCGCAAAAGATGAACCGTCCCAGAGAGGAACTTCAAATCGACGACGATAAAAAGTCATATGTTCATCTTTGATTTTTCTCCGCCACCAATAGTCTTTCCAACCTTGGGCAAAATCACCAGTTATTAAAAAGGAGTAAGCCCGATTTACATAAGCACGGGCATAATCCGGTCTTACCTCTACTGCTTTACTAAAATTTGTTATCGCTTTATCGTACTGCCTTTGATTATGAAGAATACCACCGAGACTATTATAAGCTTCTGCGTAATCCGGTTTCAATTTTACCGCATGTTCGCAATTCTCTATTGCTTCATTATATTGACCAAGCCTGAAAAAAACAGCTCCCAGGTTGTGGTAAGGTTCAGCAAAATCCGGTTTAAGTTGAATAGCTCGTTTGAAATTCTCACTTGCTTCATAAAATTTATCTTGTTCATAAAAACACGTACCAATATTATTATACCCTGCCGCATAGTTCGGATTTAGCTGAATCGCCCTTGAACAGCTTTTAATTGCTTCCTCGTACTGCCCCATCTCTTTCAACGTATTGCCCAAATTATCGTGAGCTTCGGCATAGTTCGGGGCAAGTTTAATTGCCTGACTTAAACTTTGAATTGCTTCGTCATAAAGCTTAATCTCTGATTGTGTAAGCCCCAGGTTGTTAAAGATAACAGCGGAATCCGGCTGTAACTGAAGCGCTTTTTCATAGTTTTCAATTGCATCTGCGTACAGCCCCTGTGTTTTTAGGACATTACCAAGATTGTTGTAGGCATTAGGGTTATTAGGCTCTAATTTGATGGCCTTTTTATAATTTAGTATTGCCTGATCGAAATCGCCCTGTTGGCGTAGTATATTACCCAAATTATTGTAAGCTGCCGCAAAATTCGGATTAAGCTGGATCACTTGTTTGTAGTATCTGATTGCTTCGGTATGCCGGTCCTGTGCCTGCATTGCAGCAGCTATTGTATTAAATGCCTTGATATCATTTGGGTTGAGCGATGTTGCTCTGTTAGCACTTTTGATTGCAGCTTTATGGCGACCTTGTAAATGTAAAAGAACTCCCAGATTGCTGTGAGCTTCTGCATAGTCAGGTTTAATGGCCACAGCTTTTTGGCAGGCCTTAACCGCTTTATCTAACTTCCCAAGAGCTGCAAAGACTGCGCTGAGGGTGTTGTAAAAATGAGGTATTTTAGGATTATTCGATATTGCTTGACTTACCAGGTCCGCCGCAGCCTCATTGTGGCCCGTCTGATGGGCTATCAGCCCCAATGAATGTAATGCTACAGAATGATCAGGATTAGCCTGAAGTACTTGTCGATATAATGACTCAGCCTGTGCAAGATGGCCTGCCTGATGCCATTGCACCGCTTTTTTCAGGGTTTTAGCGGCATCCACCTTTACGATAGGCTTAGAAAGCTTTTGGATCAATTGTGGAGCCAAACCACCACAACTATTGTACGTTTTTCTCATTTGCAGATTACTAAAAAATCACAAGACATACTATCACACAACTATTGTAGAGCAATTTATGCGCCAAAAACAACGAAAGTGCGTTGTTTGCAGAGTTTTCGGTGATAAATCGAAAAAATGTGTATAAGTGCGACTAAGCTTGTCTCAATATTATACACTTGTAAGGGATTTTTTTGATTCTTTCGGCAAAAATTGCAGGACAGGTGATTTCCTCTTTGCAAGGATAATGTAATGCCACTTTGTGCTTTTTTTTTGTGTGTCCATTGCTACGTATGTTATATTGTTGTTCATAACGGCCGGCTCCTTTCAATTGTATGCGGCTCTGTCCCTAAGGGATAATCCGCGATTAACGGTGGCTACGCACCACCTTGTCGCATGAGCCTGTTTTATCAGGCCAAGACGACTTTTACAATCACGGGCCGGTCGTTCCATATTTTCTAACAGTTCCCAGGGTATTAAAGGGGAAGTGGTGATGAAGTGTGTTAGAGGTGGTGGGGGAAATCCGGCGAATGAATCGCCGGGCTAACTAAACGAAGAGATTGTCGCGGCCTTTGGCCTTGCAATGACCCGTTCGACAGGCTCAGGGCAGGCAGTAAAGAAAGCAACTCCCCTGCAGTGCAGGAAAGAAAACCGCCGACCTAAGGTCCAGGTGCGGTGCAGGGGGAAAAGATAACCCCCCGCAGTGCGGGGGGCTACCAGTGGGAACAGTTTAGACTGCCGCGCTTCGCTCGCAGTGACAGGGTACATGGTAAAGCAATTTGGGATTTGGAATCGGTATCAGGGGGGATTTTGGGGTGGGAATATTTTTTTTAATTTAGTGCTTGCATTGTGTCGATATTGTGTTATAGTCAGACGTCCGGTGGGGAAGGAAAGTATTCTTTCGTCTCTCAAGAGTATCCCCCGGTAAATTAAGAATGAGAGATATTATTTTTGTGGCTTGTTGACAGGCCAAGGAGAAGTACAAGTGAGTACAGGTACAGTAAAGTGGTTCAACGCGAGTAAGGGATTCGGTTTTATTAATCCGGATGAGGGCGGCGAAGATCTGTTCGTCCACCATTCAGAGATTAAAACGGAAGGTTATGCATCACTCGATGAAGGCCAAAAGGTTGAGTTTGAAGTCGGACAGGGCAAAAAAGGGCCTTGTGCGACGAATGTAATTCCCTGCTAAGCAAGACTTTAATGCTTGGAACGGA
The DNA here is from genome assembly GCA_964397865.1 of uncultured Pirellulales bacterium. Classification (GTDB taxonomy): domain Bacteria; phylum Planctomycetota; class Phycisphaerae; order Sedimentisphaerales; family Anaerobacaceae; genus CAYNKU01. Next base: position 3,642 of record CAYNKU010000126.1, read on the forward strand.
GAAGCCCCGCTTTGCGGGGCTTTTTTGTGCGTCGAATTTTTTGAACCGCGTTGGGTTCAGGGTGATATAAATCACAATTTGAGATTTGAAATCTGAGAAAAAAAGCCACCGTGATGCGGGAAAGATAAAAAAGCCCACCGCGAAGCAAGAAAGAAAACCGCCGACCTAAGGCCCAAGTGCAGTGCAGGGGGAAAAGATAACCCCCCGCAGTGCGGGGGGCTAAAAATTTTAGATATTCGTTTCAGGGTTTTGGTTTTATTTTGTAGCCTTTTTCGTTTATGGCATAACCCCATTTTTTTACGTATTCGGGGCCTGGGAGGAACTTGTCGTTCGTTTCATCGAGTTTGCGCTGGAGGATGGATTCCAAATTACTCTGCAATTCGGCAAAACGGGGGTTATCTGCGAGGTTATTTAGTTGATACGGGTCTTTGAGATTATCGAAGAGCAGCCAGGGGCCTTTGAGGTCTTTGACGTAGGTGTATCGTCTTGTTCTTATTCCGCGATATTCTCTGCCGCCGTTGGCATAATTCCATTGATGGAAAGGAAACGGGCAGGTTAGCAGGGCCGCATCGTTGTCGGGTTGCTGCTCTCCGGTGAGGACTTTTGAGAAATCCTTACCTTCTACTGTTTTTGGTACTTCGATGCCGCTTAGGCCGAGTAAGGTGGGCATTATGTCGACGGAGCTAAACGGCATATCGATCTTGCGGGGTGTTCGGCCGAATAGTTTCGGGTATCGAATGAGGAACGGCACCCTGGCGGATTCTTCGTAGGGCTGTTGTTTTTTTGTCTGGGCGTGGGAGTAGAGCAGATCGCCGTGATCGGAAGTGAATACGAGGATCGTGTTTTCCTCGATGCCGGAGTTTTTGATGGTGTCGCAGATATCTTTTACGCAGTTATCGAGCGCGGCGATGTGGGAGTAATAGCCTCGGAGGTCTTTTCGGGCTTTTTCGGCTAATTCCGGTGGGACGTTGGGGCGGAGTTTGATTTGCTTATCTTTAAAGGGCTGTGCGTATTCGGGCGGCGCGGTATGATAAGGGGCGTGCGGCGGGCCCCATGAGAGAAAACATGTAAAAGGTTTGCCTTTTGAGTGGTCGGTTATATATTTTTGGGCCTGGCGGGTTTGGGCGAAGGCGTCGTAGCCATCCCATTTGAGTTTTACGTTGTCATCGGCGAAATAAGAGGAGTTGTTGTAATCGTGAGTACATTCGAAGGCCCGCCAGAAATCGAATCCCTGCCTGGCTTGTTTGGGGATAAAGGAACGGCGGCCTCTGCCGTCGAGATGCCATTTGCCGATGAAAGCAGTGTCGCAGCCTGCGTTTTTGTATGCCTGGGCGATGGAGACGGCATCGTTTGAGAGGTGGAAATCGTTGATAAAAACGCCATGTGTGAGGGGGTATGTGCCGGTGATAAGGCTTGCGCGATACGGACTGCAGACGGGGCAGCCTGATACGGCATTTACGAGATTTATACTTTGCTTTTCGAGTTTATCGAGGTTAGGGGTCGAGGCGTTGGGGTCGCCGGCGTAACCTGTGGCCTGGGCCCGCCATTGGTCGGCGAGCATAAAGACCAGATTTGGGAGGCGGTTTTTTGTAGTCGAGCCTGTGAGTTGAGTTTTGCAGCCGGGGGTTGTCATATAGAGAGAAAAGGCGGCGGTGTTTATTGCGGTTGTTTTTAGAAAGTCGCGTCTATTGATTTGTTTAGACATAGTATTACCTCTAACTATTTAACTTCTACCGAAGCCTGGGAGTCAAAGGGATTGGTTCTAACCGCAAGTGAAAAAAGGTAAGGATAACTGCTCTTGAGGTGTTCCATATAAGCCAGCCATTCACGTATCAGCAATTCATAAGCCCTTTTTATATCACCGGCCAAATGCTGATAATCGGTAGTAGGTAATTCTTCAATACTTTCCCTGTGCGACAATTCCTCAGCCAGGTGAAAAACCGCCCATAGAAGTTCGGTAAAGGTTTCATGTTCCAACAAATTTGGATTTTCGAGGAGTCGCAACAGAAAAGCTCTTTTGTTCATTAGAAAACTTCGCAGTGCGCCAAGGTCACCCTTTTGGGAATTGATCTCGTACTCCCTGTTTTGCAGCACTGCAGTCATCTTGCTAAAATGCTCTGGCGACCACTGCTTGTTGACAAGCAGATGTTTGGAAATTCCATCGGCGTTTGTGTCAAAGCCGCCAAAATATTTCAAGAGATCTAAGCCAACCTCACTGAAGAAAGCGCCAATGACCATATTCAATTTCTTGAGCATCAACCGTTTTTCTCTTTCGCTCAGCAACCGATGTATAATCAATGTAACCAGCAGCACTTCTACAAAGACAAACGCGATATCACCGACTAAATAAATGAAGATATGATGTGCATCTCGAAAAACAGCGAAGTGAAAGACATAGAAAAATACAGATAGCAGCAGCAGTAACAGACCAAACATAATGCTCCGATAGTAACTGCCGCGTTTCATATTTACCTCAGCCATTAGATAACAAAATTAAATATTCACCCCGGGGAGTTTTTTGTTTAACAGCCCCGAGATGTATAGAGTCCGCCAGTATCGACATGGCTGAATTATACAATTTCTTGTCGCCTCGTACCACTTAAGAGCGAATATTTTTTATCAATATTAAACCATCAAAGCCGAGGAAAAGAAAACACTGCCTGCTCTGATATAGGTTGCGGTTTTCGGGAACCGAGGGCTTTTAGAGTTCGAGGCCGGCGAGGTCGCCGCCTTTTTCTTTTAGCTTGTCGTAGTAGACCTGGAACCTTTCCTTGAGAGCTGAGACAGATTTATTTAAGGCGTCGATCTCGGCCTTTATCTGTTTTGCCTCTTCGCCGAGCATTTGAGCGACGGGGATTTCCTTTAGTTTGGCGGTAACGGTTTCGATCTCTCCTTTTTTGGCCATGACGGCGTCTTTGTACTCCATGGCCTTTGCTTTGAGCTGCTCGACGGTCATCGTTTCGGCTTCGGCTTTGACATCGCTGACGGATTTGGTTTCGTCAGCTTTTTTGCCGCAACCGGCAAATACCAGAAAACAGACAAGCAGTGAACAAAATATGATGTTCGCGGTTTTCATTCTTCCACCCTTTCAAAAAATGACCCCAAAATGATTTACTGAGATTGTATATCGCTATTGCTCGATAGTCAAATATAAAATCGAGCCGAACGCTTAAAATAATTTCCGATCGAGGGGCAAGGCATCGAATAGAAATCGTTAAAAAACGGTTCTTGACGCAGGGCGTGTGAAGTGTATATCGTATGTCGTCGTGCGTATATCGTATGTTGTTGGTTGAGGCCGACTGCGTCGGCGGTTGTTTTATTTCTGGATTCCCGCACCTA
>CAYNKU010000127.1:0-6914 GCA_964397865.1 uncultured Pirellulales bacterium
CGATGTACGACAATATGCTGGTCGTGCCCGCAGGCGGCGATAATGTCTGGCTCGAGGATACCGGCGACAAGGCCGAGCTTCGCGGCCTGGCGGTGGTGCCAAGGTTCGCGGGCCCGGAAAACCCTGCGACATTCGGACTGAGCATCACTGAAGATAACAGCGTTTATCGCGAATGGCACCGCAGGGATAACGGCGGCAGGGTCGAGATCGAAAGACTCGTCGGCGATAAGGTCGAGACCGAAGCTGTTACAAGTACCGAGGCAAGTGCCAGAGGCGCCCGTTCGCTGGGCTTTTGCTCGGTGAGCGTACGAGATGGCGATATTTACAGGTGCAGACCCGAAGAGGGATTCGGCTTCTGCAAACACACCATCGATAAAGAGCAATACCTCGGCGGCTATCCTTCGATATGTCCGCCTGTTCTTTTGAAGAACAATGCGGTTTATGGCGGACTTGACGGTGGTATTTACGTTGTTCCGCTTGACGGCAGTAAGAAGGTGTGGTCATTTAAGACCGCTTTCGGCAAAGCCATTTCAGCTCCGGTTGCGGTTTGTGACGGCAAAATTTACGCGTGCTGCGAAGACGGCTATCTTTATATCTTAGGGCCTAAGGGCAAAGCACCACTGCCGACAAAAGACCTGGAGTTGTGGAAAGTTCGCAGCCCCCTCACAGGCAAATACACCGACGCCAAATACAACTGGTTCACCAATTTCGGCAACTGGGGAAATACGAATGTAGCAGACCATGGATTGAAGCCGCCTTTTAAGATTAACTGGATCCGTAAATTCGAGGGCTCGATCAAACATTTCTCAACCCACGGCGGCGGCAGGATGTATACGCATACCGCTGAGGGTGTGATATTCGCGGTCGAGCAGGAGACAGGCCGACTGTTGTGGCGGACGTATTATCCCGGCGTGCACATTTCATATACGGCCCCCTTATATTATAACGAGAGGCTGCTGGTGCCGCAGGCGGGTTTCGAGAAATGCCGGATGCGATACCTCGACGCCGCTACGGGCAAACTGATCTGGGAGGCGCCATTTAAGGGTTCGCCAAGCTGGAACAGACAGCTTCCACCTATCGTTTACAAAGGTCTGGCAATCTATCAGTTCGCCGACGGCAGGTACACGCCGGATACGACCGAAGACACGATACCATGGCTGTTCAACGGCGACAACGCCAGTTATCCGAGAGACCATAAGCCTATGGTTCGGGCGTGGGATATTAATACCGGCGAAGAGGTATGGACGCGGAATTTCTCGGAGTTCGGCTCAGGCGGCGATGACGCGGGCTTGTGCCTGATGGACGATACCCTCTATTACACCTGCTTTTTCGGCTATGAAGCCAAATCGCGGAGAGGCTTTCCATCGGAGCGGGGAATCACCGCGGCGATCGAGCCGCAAACAGGTCAGGTTCATTGGCTGACGACAAAGAATTCGACTTATGGCGGCTGCACCATCAGCGCAAAGGACGGGCGTTTATATGTGGGCGGCTACAGCTCACCTGACGGGGTAAAGAGCCTTCTAAAGGCAAACGATCCGGCAAAACACTCTGTCTGGTGTATAGACGCATCCAACGGTACCCAGATCTGGCAGAGCGGCTCTGTCGGAAGCGCGGTCCATGTAATCACGATAGGAGAAAAATTCCTCTTCGCTACCGACCAGTTCCAGAAAGTATATATCATCGACAAAGAGACCGGTGAGATACTCAACGAGCGTGTGAAGCAATATCGCTGTACGCGTTTTACGCTTTCGGGCGATTACCTGCTGGGTGACAACCTGGATGTGCGTGATCTTTCTGACTATAACAACAGCAAGCTGATATCATCGGGCCCCCAGGTCGATACGATCGAATGTATCGGTTCGAGCGTATCGAATGGAAGGATGTTTTATACCGCTCACGGCAGCGGACTCGAGATGTCGCAGATGTACGGCAACGAGGCCGAAGCGTTTACGCCGGTCTGGCAGAAGTAGTCGTAAGAAAAAGCTGTAATTTTATTTTATATAGAGTGTGGAGCAAAAAGCCTATCCGGCAATTATCGTCGGCTAAATGCGTGAAAAATGGTTCACTTGGAAATTTCGAGGCCTTTTACTCTCATTCGATTAAGGAGAAAGTGTATGTTTACGCGGAAAATGATCAGCCTTTTGGGAGCGGTACTGGTGGTTTTTTCAGCTTCGGCTGTTGCTGAGGACTGGCCCCAGATCAAATACGATTCGAGGCATTCAGGCAATCTGCCCGCCAGGAGTATCGAGACGCCGCTCGGACTCGTTGGTGCGGTCGCGATGACCGATGCTATTTTTACCTCGCCCGCGGTTTGTGACGACCGCGTTTATGTTGTCGACGGTTCCGGAGTGATCTTTTGTATGGACGCGGAGACGCTTCGAGTGATATGGAAACGGCAAACCGAGGGCGGTGCGGCAAACTGCAATAACGTATCATCGCCTGTGATAATCGGCAGGTACCTGCACTTCGGCACCACGGGCGGAAATTATTATGTCTTCGATAAGGAAAATGGCGCCATGGTTAATAAGATTCCCGTCGGAGAGCCTATTTTCTCTGCGCCCGTGGCGGGCAAAGGGCGGGTTTATTTCACTACTCTCGGCTCGAAGGTTTACGCTATCGACCCTGACGGCGGAAAAGTCTGCTGGACGTGGGACTTTGTGAAGGAGAAACTCGGCTTCGAGGGCGACCGCTGGAGCGGCCAAGAGTGGGCAAAGCACAAACAGGGCAGAGTCACCTGGCACGACCAGTTCCTCTGTTCGCGGGATATGGCGATGTATGACAATATGCTTGTCATACCGGCAGGAGGCGATCTTGTCTGGCTCGAGGATACAGGCGAAAAACCCGAGCTTCGCGGTCTGGCGATCGTGCCGCGATACTGCGGCAGAGAAAATCCGGCAACCTTCGGATTGACCATAACCGAAGACGGCACCGTATATCGCGAATGGCACCGAAGGGATAACGGCGGCAGGGTCGAAACACACAAACTCGTAAACGGTGATATTGTTACCGATTACATCAAAACCGCTATAACCGGGCCGCGAATGTCGCGTTCGCTGGCATTTACCGCGGTGACTGTTCGGGACGGGGCGGTTTACAGGGTTCGGCCGGAAGAGGGATTCGGTTTTTGCAAACATTATCTCGATCAGGAACAGTATATGGGAGGGTATCCGGCTATTTGTTCACCGGTACTGTTAAAAGATAATGCCGTATACGGCGGCCTCGACGGCAGTATCAACGTTGTACCTCTATCCGGCAGCCGAAAGGTCTGGAGCTTCAAAACTGCTTTCGGCTGTGCAATTACCGCACCGCTTGCGGTTGCGAATGGAAAGATTTACGCCGCCTGCGAAGATGGTTATCTTTATGTCCTGGGGCCCGAGGGTAAGGCCTCGCTGCCGACAAAAGAACTCGAACTCTGGAAGATACGTAGTCCCCTGAAAACAAAATATACCGACCCCAAATACAATTGGTATACCAACTACGGCAACTGGTCGAATTCCAATGTTCCTCTCGACCAGGGATTAAAGCCGCCGTTTAAGGTTAACTGGGTCAGGCGCTACGAGGGCAGTATAAAACACTTCTCGACCTGCGGAGACGGCCGGGTGTATACGCATACCGCCGAGGGTATGGTATTTGCCGTCGAGCAGGAAACGGGCCGATTGCTGTGGCGGATTTATTATCCGGGCATACATGTTTCATATACTGCGCCGCTTTTTTATGACGGCAAACTTCTTGTTCCCCAGGCCGGCTTTGAGAAATGTATGCTGCGATACCTCGACGCCGCTACGGGTAAATTGATCTGGGAGTCACCTTTTTCTGGTTCGCCCGGTTGGAACAGGCAGCTTCCCCCTGTTATCTATAAAAACCTGGCAATATATATGTTTGCCGAAGGCAGATACACCGCCGACGAAACAGAGGATACCACTAACTGGCTTTTCTACCACGGTATGAACCCGAGCTATCCGAGACATCTTAAACCTAAGGTGCGTGCCTGGAATTTTGAAACCGGCGAGGAAGTCTGGACAAGAGATTTTTCCGAGTTCGGCTCCGGCGGCGACGACACCGGGATATGCCTGGTGGACGGAATTATTTACTATACAACGTTCTTCGGCCATTCGGTAAGGACAAGAAGAGGCTTTCCGGGAACAAACGGTATAACCGCGGCGATCGAGCCCGAAACGGGCCAGGTACTCTGGGTCAACGCCAAGTATTCAACTTACGGCGGCTGTTCGATCTCCGGCGCAGACGGACGCATATACTTCGGCGGATACAACTCCATCGGAGGAACAGGCAAGCTCGGCGATAAGGACGACCCCGGCGAACATCATATATGGTGTCTCGATACCAAAACTGGTGCACTGCTCTGGCAGACCAAGTCGATAATGGGTGCGGCCCATGTAATTAGCATCGGAAAGAACTACCTCCACGCCAATGACCATCACAGGCACACCTATATTATCGATAAGGAAACCGGCGAAATCCTAACTACACGCATAAAGCAGTATCGCTGCACGCGCTTTACGCTTTCCGAGCCTTACCTGCTCGGTGATAATATGGATGTTCGCGACATCACCGATCCCGATAATACCGTGCTGGTTTCATCGGGCCCTCAACTGGATACGATCGAATGTATCGGAACGATCGTTTCCAACGGCCGGCTTTTCTATACCGCTCACGGCGGAGGACTCCAGGCTTCGCAGGTGTACGGCGAAGAAGCCGAGAACTTTATGCCTAAATGGTCCGCTGCGGTAGAATAGTTATTACCAGCTGCAAAACAGAGATATTTATAAGAACTCACCGGCCGGGGTGATCTACCCGGCCGGTTTTATATCAACCCTGCGATTGCGGTCGAAACATTTCGAAAGTCTGAAAAGCATATCGGACGTTCCCGGTAAATTTCACCCTCGTTGCGGCTAACCGCCCCGGTTTTTTTAAAAATAATTTCGTATGTATTTGCTTTTTTTGTCATAGCGGGGGCATCTTATAGTCTTATAAAACGGCGGTTTGTGAAAAATTTTCTTCTGCTGTGAGGTTTCAGGGGTTTTATATCTGCTTTTTCACCCCCGCCGAAAGATATAACAAGGCTTGCCCGGATTTTGTAGTTTTGTTTTCTGGGTTATACTTTTAATAAAGAACTTCAGACCGAATCAAGGAGCTCCGATATTTCTACCAGTTTCGCGCAGTTTATTTGCGCCCAACGAGCGGCAATTGTGGTTTTTGCCGACGTTTTCAGGTTTTAGTCCGAAATATAAGAAAGCGTGGTTTGGATGACAACTGCAAGCTATGCAGCCGGTCCAAGGGTTAAGGCAGATGTCCTTTTTGGCGAGCTGCTCGTTTCAAAGGGACTTTTAACCCGCTCTGAGCTAAACGAGGCACTTCAAAAACAACATCAGGAGGGTGGTAGGCTCGGGGAAACTCTTGTTCAGCTGAAAATACTCAATGATGAGGAAATTACCCGCACACTGGCCGAGCATCTTGATATTGAGTATGTCCGGCTCGATGATCTCGAAAAGATAGACATGAATGTTGCACGTCTTCTGCCCGAGAGCATCTCCAAGCGGTTTTGTCTTGTCGCTATCGGCGAGGAGGACGAAAAGATTATAATCGCGATGGCCGATCCGCTCGATGTTGTCGCCATAGATACCGTTACCCTCAAATTAAAGCGTCAGATACGTGTGGTAATAAGTTCACCGAGACAGATCACCCAGGCTACGGAAGCGATTTATCACGGCTCGGATGTCGAGGAACAGCGTCTTCGCGACCTCGTTGAGTTCGAATTTGACGGCGAAGAAGATGATATCGAGACCATTGTCGAAGAGGAAACTCCGGAAGCTAATATCGAAAACGAATCTGCTGCGGCAAAGGCCCCGGTTATTCGTTTCGTAGACCTGATGCTGAGTCAGGCGATAAAAAGCCGCGCCAGCGATATTCACGTTGAGCCGCAGGAAAAATCGATGTCGATCCGCATGAGGATCGACGGTATTCTTCATGATATGGTTCCGCCGCCGAGGAAGATGCAGGCTGCGGTCATAACAAGAATAAAGATTCTTGCGGATATGGACATAGCCGAGAGAAGGCTGCCCCAGGACGGCAGATTCAAAGTAAGATTTTCCGGACGATCGATAGACCTGCGTGTTTCTGTGCTTCCGACGATATACGGACAAAAGGTCGTAATGAGAATCCTCGACTCTTCGGGGGCGAGCCATGATATAGAAAAACTCGGTTTTGAACCCCAATTGCTGGAGGAGTTTAAGAGAATATTGGACCAGCCTTATGGAATTATAATTGTTACAGGCCCCACGGGAAGCGGCAAAAGCACCACGCTTTACTCGACGCTTAATTATGTCAAGGAACCAACTCTTAATATAACCACGGTCGAGGACCCTGTGGAATATCGTATGGCCGGGATAAACCAGACACAGATAAAGCCGGAAATAAACCTGGACTTCGCATCGTGTCTGCGGGCGATCCTCAGACAAGACCCGGATATTATTCTCATCGGCGAAATACGTGACAAGGAAACCGTGGAAATCGCCATCAAGGCTTCCCTGACGGGCCACCTCGTGCTCAGCACTTTCCATACCAATGACGCGCCAAGCGCGATAAGCAGGCTCAACTACATGGGTATCGAACCGTATTTACTGGCTTCAGCCCTGAACCTGGTTATCGCCCAGAGGCTTGTAAGGAAAATCTGCGACCGCTGCAAAGAGCCTGTCGAACTCAACGAGCGTGTTTTGAAACGCCTGAAGATCGATCCCGATAAGGCTGCAAAGACTGTTTTTTACCATGGCAAAGGTTGTAAAGCCTGCGGAGGAACCGGTTATATGGGCCGGCTGCCGATATTTGAGTTTCTGGTTATAGATAATGATATGCGGGAAAAACTCATAACCGGAGCAAGCGAAGCCGAAATAAGGGCC
>CAYNKU010000128.1:0-2997 GCA_964397865.1 uncultured Pirellulales bacterium
GTAGTGTTAGAGTCCACTACAAAACGAAATAGTTTATTTTATCTTATACTGCGGGTCAAGCTTTGGTACGGTTGCGTTTACGCTTTTTCGCCAAAGTGCCAGCATTTTTACAAGTTTTTCGGCTTTTTCGGGCATTTTTCGCGATAAGTCGCTTTTTTCACCGATATCTTCTCTGAGATTATAAAGTTCGACCGAATCGGTTTCGTACCATTGAATGAGCTTGTAATCGCCCGAGCGAACCGCCCCGCTGGGCCTGCTGCCGCTGCCATGGTAATGTGGGTAGTGCCAGTAAATCGCCCGGCGGCTAGGTTTTGCGGCCCCTTTCAAAAGCGGCGCAATACTGATCCCGTCTTTATGCTGATCGGCCATCCGGGGCAAACCAGCCATCTCCAAAACTGTCGGATAAAAATCGGTACTGGTCACCGGTTCACAGCAGACCGACCCTGGTTTTGTTTTTCCAGGCCATTTGATGATCAGCGGAACACGAATACCGCCTTCGTAGAGCCACCCCTTACCGGCCCGCAGAGGCAGGTTCGCGGTCGGCGCCTTTCGCCGAACGGTAGATAAACCGCCGTTATCCGAGGTAAATACAATAATGGTATTATCCGCCAGGCCAAGCTCAGTGAGTCTTTCACAGATGCGACCGAGACTCTGGTCAACGCTTTCGATCATGGCCGCGTAAACCGGGTCATCCTGATGCCGCTTTGTCATAAAACCGTCTGGAAGACCGATATATTCGGGGCCGGAGGAAGGCGGGCGTCCTTTTATTTTGCTCTCGTATTTTTTTATGATGCCGTCCTTAGCCTGGATCGGCGTGTGCACCGCGTAATGGGCCAGGTATAACAGAAAAGGCGACTCTTTATTCTGCTCAATAAAATTCAGGGCGTCGTCGGTATGACGGTCGGTCAGATACTCACCTTCCGGACCGTCGGTCATAGTCGGTATGTCATAGGGCGAAAAATACCGCGGCGGTTGACCCCGGTAGTAACCACCGATATTGATATCAAAACCCTGCTTCTCCGGGTAGTATCCCTTGCCGCCGAGATGCCATTTGCCGATAAAGCTGGTGGCATAGCCGGCCGTTTTCAGAGCTTCCGCCATCGTCACCTCTTCAAGAGGCAGCTCCTTGCGGTACTCAACCGGATAATCATCCGCCCCTATCCATTGAGTAATGCCCAACCGGGCGGGGTATTTCCCCGTCATTATACTCGCACGTGTCGGCGAACAAACCGGGCAGGCCGCGTAGGCGTCGGTAAAGCGCATACCCTGCCGGGCGAGGGCATCGATCGCGGGCGTTTCATAGAACCCGCTGCCATAGCAGGATAGATCCGTCCAGCCGAGATCGTCGATCAAAACGAACACGAAGTTGGGTTTTCGTTCCAACCGATCGGCCGGCGAACAATTATCGAAACCACAGCCCGGCAAAGCAAACGACAACGCGCCAAGACCAAGCCCCTTAATAAAATCCCGACGATTCATATTAGAACCCCTACAAACTCATTTGCATTTTTTGGTAATATGCTCAAACTGGCAGCAGTTGTAGGGTGGGGTCTTTACCCCACCAGTATTCTGTCGCAATACACATCACGAAATATGGTTCAGCAAACCGCCGTCATTTATTATATCAAGAGCAAAATCCGGCAATGGGTTGAAGGCGATCTCGACCCCGGCGGTGACATTCTTAATAACCCCGGCTTTGTAATCTATTTCAAGTTCATCGCCGTCGCTGATTTTTTCGAGCGGCTTGGGTAATTCGATGAGATAGAATCCGCAATTTATAGCGTTGCGATAGAATATCCTCGCAAACGACGCCGCGATCACGGTCTGAACCTTCGCCCCCCTGATCGCCCACACCGCGTGCTCGCGCGACGAACCGCAGCCGAAATCCTCACCGGCAACGATTACATCGCCGGCTTTGGCCTTATTAACAAAACCCGGATCGAGATCCTCAAGACAGTGCTTCGCCAGCTCAACCTGGTCGTCAGTATTTAAATAACGAGCCGGTATGATCTCATCCGTATTTATATGGTCTTTCTTATAAACATGTGCACACGACATAATAGGGTTTCCTTGTATATTAAGAGATATTGTTTTTTAAAATCCGCAATTCGAATATCGAAATCCAAAACAAATCCAAAAATCTAAATTTCCAAATGACAAAAACTTTTGACTTTTCTCAAGATTACATCTAAATCCTCATAAAGAACATGCGGGAAACATGCTATCCTTAAGAGCCTCAAGCTCTTTCAATTTATTTCCCGCAAAAACCCTTGAAATATCATCATCTCGGCTCTCCCATATTTCGTCAAAAGGACCATTAATCAAATTGTTCTGAAACTCTATCCTTGCGTAAGGATTTTTTATCGCTATAACTCTTGGAACTTGTTCAGCAGGATAGCTCGGATAAAGCTTCTCTCTGACATCAGTTATTTCGACTAGAGTAAGTTCCCTATTTTGTTTTTGTATTTCTCTGCTCATAGCCCTTTCTAATTCCAAGTCATTGATAAATACATCCAAAACAAGTATGGCGTTTATGGTTGTATGATGAGGTTTGTCCCTATTTCCCATCTTGCCGCGATTTAAAAAGCCAGCTCTGGCCGATTGAATAGCGAATTCTTCATTAGCGGCATCATAACCCAAAGTAATACCATGATTTCCTAACATAGCACCAAATACATCGATAGGCTTAAGTCTCGCTTGTCCATCATCAATATTATAGACAACCAGTGAGCATGAGTATTCCTTATATTCCTTGAATTGTTTCCGCACTTCATGTATTTCACTTCTAAGACCTGAGTATGGATCTATCCATGCTGGCAGCTTGGTTGGCTCGTCAGGTTTTTTTCTTAGTTCTTTGACTTCGAAAAAGAACTCTATGTTGCTGTAAGAAAGTAAATAATCAACTCTTTTTCTCTTGCCCGGGATTTCGGGTTCATGAACCCATTTGCCTCGATAGCCGTTTGAGTTTAGATATTCCTTAAATAACTTTTCTGATTT
>CAYNKU010000128.1:3097-6914 GCA_964397865.1 uncultured Pirellulales bacterium
GAAAGATCATTGTTGACATCAATTAGATTCAGCCAATATCTGCTCTCTTTGGCTTCTTTCCGGCAGATTTTAATTCGCATACGAAAATCCTTTTTACTCAACGCTTCGTTCGCCTCAATGTAATTCGCACCAACCGAACCGGAAGCCCTGATTAACTGTTTGCCGTCTTCAAAGTTTGCGGTGCTACCGGGTAATTTTTTTACAAATTCCCGAACCTGCTTTGAAAACACCAGAGTCCTATCCTCAAGATCATATCGTTTTGTATTTTGAATTTTTGTCATTTGAATTTGTTTCGAGTTTCGTGCTTCGTATTTCGTATTTTTCTTTACATATAGTTTCTCGGATCGCTTATCTTCCCTTCCACCGCGCTTGCCGCCGCCGTCGCCGGACTTGCCAAGTAGACCTCGCTTTTCGGACTTCCCATTCTGCCGACAAAGTTTCTGTTGGTTGTACTGACGCATTTTTCACCTGCGGCCAAAATTCCCATAAATCCACCTAGGCACGCGCCGCACGTAGGAGCGGCAATTACGCAGCCGGCGTCGTAGAAGATATCGAAGAGTCCTTCGTCCTTCGCCTGCTTCCAGATACAAGGTGTCGCGGGAACGATCAGCGTTCTTATAGCGACTTTTTTTCCTTTTATAATCTCAGCGGCGATCCGCAGATCCTCGATCCGCCCGTTGGTACAGCTCCCGATATAAGCCTGATCCATTGGTATATCTGCGCAGTCGCCGACCGCTGTGCCGCCGCTCGGAAGATGCGGCAGAGCGACAAGCGGTTCCAACTTCGAGCAGTCAAATTCCTCAACCGCAACGTATTCAGCATCGGGGTCGGACTCGAAGACGGTATAGTCTTTTTTGTCGGTCAAGTGCTCGTCCAGATACTCTTTTGTTACCCGGTCGAACCCGATGACCCCGTTCTTCGCGCCGGCCTCGATAGCCATATTGGTAATTGTCATTCTCGCTTCAGCCGACATCTGCTCTAAGGCCGGCCCAACAAATTCCATCGCGCGATACAGTGCCCCGTCGGTCCCGATCCGCCCGATTACCGCGAGAATAACGTCCTTACTGTACACACCGGCACCGAGTGAGCCGTTGAGCACGAACTTCATCGACTCGGGAACCTTGAACCAGAGCCGCCCCGTAGCTATCGCGGCAGCCAGGTCCGTCGAGCCTATACCGGTACCGAAAGCCGCCAATGCCCCATAGGTACACGTATGGGAATCACCGCCGACGATCACTTCGCCGGGTCGGATGTGCCCCTGCTCCGGCAGCAGCGCATGACAGACGCCCGCCCTGCCGACCTTGTAGTAATATTTGATGTTCTGACGCCTGGCCCACTCGTCGAGTCGCTTGTGCAGTTCGGCGCTTTTAATATCCTTTGCCGGCTGAAAATGGTCCGGCGTCACGACGATCTTTTCGGTATCGAAGACCTTGTCGATCCCCTTCTCAGCCAGCATCGAAAGAGCCGGCGGCGTAGTAACATCGTGACACATTACGACATCGATCGCGGCGTCGATGAGCTCGCCCGGCCGGACGCTATCCCTGCCGGCGGCGCTCGCCAGTATCTTTTCCGTTATTGTCATTGCCATAGTGTTATTCCTGATTTTCAGTAGTATCTTGTATTTTCAGAGTTACTGTTTCGTGTCGGCCTGCTGGTTCGTTCCCTGGGCCGAAACCATTCGGTTAATCGCGTCGACATAAGCCTTTGCGCTGGCTTCGATAATATCGGTCGAGACGCCCCGGCCCACAAAGACCCGGCCGTTTTCGGTTATCTTAACGGTCGCTTCGCCGAGGGCCTCTTTACCACCTGTCACAGCCCGTATCGTGTAGCTCTCCAGTTTCGGCGACTGATTTATCGCCAACCGGATGGCTTCATAGGCCGCATCGACCGGCCCGTCACCGCAGGCCGCCGCCTGCGACACCTGGTCCTTGGTCTTTATCTTTACGCTCGCGGTAGGAAGCGTACCGGTCCCGCTCACCACGTGCAGATAAATAAGCTCATATACGTGCTCGACAACGTGGATCTCGTCACTGATTATCGCGGCGATATCTTCGTCGAAGACCTCTTTTTTCTTGTCGGCTATGTCGACGAACCTGTTGTAGGCGCTCTCGAGTTCGGCATCAGTGAGCTTAAAACCAAGCTGGCTGCACCTGTCCGCGAAACCGTGCCGGCCGGTATGCCTGCCAAGGACCATCCTCGATGAGCCCAGCCCGATAGTTTCAGCGGTCATAATCTCGTAAGTCGACCGTTCCTTGAGAATACCATCGACGTGAATACCGGCCTCATGGGCGAAGGCATTGGCGCCGACGATGGCCTTATTCGGCTGAATAACAAAACCGGTGAGTTGCGAGACAAGCTGACTGGTGCGGTATATCTCGGTTGTCTTGATATTCGTAAGTGCTTCGCCTGCAACACCTTCAGCAAAAAAGTTCGCCCTTGTATGAAGCGCCATCACGATCTCTTCGAGCGCGGCGTTCCCGGCCCGCTCGCCGAGTCCGTTGACCGCGCATTCGACCTGTCGGGCGCCGTTCTGTACGCCGGCGAGAGAGTTCGCGACCGCCATACCGAGATCGTTGTGGCAGTGGGTGCTTATCACGGCCTTATCGATATTGGCGACCTCGGCCCTGATCCGGGCGATAATCCGCCCGTATTCATACGGCAGGATATAACCTACGGTGTCAGGGATATTTAGAGTAGTCGCACCGGCTTCGACGACCGCGGTTAATACCTCGATCAAAAACGGCATTTCGCTCCTGCACGCGTCTTCGGGCGAAAATTCGACGTTGTCCGTGAAGGTCCTGGCGAACTTGACGGCCTCGACCGCCATTTTGAGCACTTCATCGCTGGTTTTGCGGAGCTTATGCTCCATATGGATCGGCGAAGTGGCGATGAAAGTATGGATTCGCCTCTTCTTCGCGGCTGCGAGCGCCTTGCCCGCGGCCTCGATATCCTTTTCGTTAGCCCTTGCCAGACCTGTAATTACGGGCCCCTGCACCTCTTCAGCCACGATGCGGGTGGCGTCGAACTGGGCCGGACTGGAGACAGGAAAGCCCGCTTCGATGATATCGACGCCTAACAGTGCGAGCTGGTGGGCGATTTCGAGCTTTTCATTGATAGAAAGCGATGCGCCGGGCGACTGTTCGCCGTCCCTTAAGGTGGTATCGAATATTATTATCTTTTGCGGTAACATTTTTATTCTCCAATCTTTAGCGTCAGTTCTCTGACACGTTACGGAACTATATTAAAGGCCTTTTCGGGCTGATATTATGCCCTACTAAGCGTAAAATTTCTATGATTTTATGAAAAAACAACGTAAACGAGATTTTAAGGGGTGTATTTTTTGCGCCTAAAGGCGCAATAGCAGACTGCTAAGGCTGAGAATAGCCTTTGAGGCGTTAAAAACAACAGAATTTCCAAATTTCTCCGCTGTCATAATGGACAATTATACAGAATCCGGCTTCCGCTGCAAGAAATATTTTGCCTTTTTAAAAAGCATAAAAATTGTGCGCTGCGATGCAAAAGGGTCGTTAGAAAAAAGCCGAAAATGACAGGATTTGACAAAATATCACCCAAAACGACCGGAAATGATATAAAAACACCACGATTTGACAGGGTTTTTCAGGGGGATACAAAGGGGGGTGGCGCGGCTGATTGAAAAAATATGCTTTTTTGGAAAAAGCATAAAAATTCAGCAAAAAGATGCTCCGGCGAGAGCGGTTGAATAGCAGAGTAGTTGAACAAGAGTAAAAGAAAAAAATGGACCAAAAGACAACCGCCTTTTTTGCTTTACGTCAATTCTGAAAATTGATAATAATAC